>JAICND010000135.1 GCA_025929005.1 Acidimicrobiia bacterium | reverse complement strand
TTCCGCGACGCGGGGGTCCGGGTGCCGCGATTTGCCGAGGTCGCGGAGGCCTTTCCCGATCACGGGTTGATCGTTGATCTGAAAGCCGAAGGCACGGTCGAGCCACTCGTGCGGACGCTGTTCGAGATGGAAATGACCGAGCGGGTCATCGTCGGCAGCTTCTCGGGAGAACGCTTAGAACGGTTCCGCCATCTGACGGGTGACAGGATTGCCACGTCTACCTCTCCGCAGGAAACCATCGAGGCCGTGGCCGCTGCGTCGACCGGGGGCAGGCTCGCCGGCCCAGCCGCGGCCCTGCAAATCCCTGTCACCTGGTATGGGGTTCCCGTGCTTACCCGGCGGCTAGTGGAGGCGGCTCACGCCGGTGGGCGCCTCGTCCACGTTTGGACTATCAACCGCCGCATCGACATGGAGCGGTGCCTCGACCTCGGCGTCGATGGCCTGATCACGGACCGGCCCGACCTGCTCAAAGAACTTCTGGCCTGATTGTTGCGAGGTGGGTCGCCCGGCCTCTTCAGATGGCCCACAAACCTTCCGATGCCATCTCATGGCCAGCAAGCCTCTGCCTCGCGCCGTTTTGGTGCTCTTTGCCTGGGCTCTGTACATCGCCTCCTGGCCGCTTGGGCACGGCAGCGTTGTCAACGACATCTACGCAGTGGCGGCGTTCGGGCCGCTGCTCCTGGGTGCCTGGTACTACGGACTGCGGGGTGCTGTGCTCTCTGTTTCGATCTTCTTTCCTATCCAGATCTGGCTTTTTCTGGCGAGCGATCATCGTTGGGGCTGGGACATGGTGGCCGGCCAGAGCGGTGCGGCCGGTCTGGCGGTGATGGCCATCGTCACCATTTGTGCCGGAGTCACCTCAACCTCGTATCGCAACATGCAGAGGGCCTTACGGTCGCAGGCAGACCTGGTGGCGGCGGTCTCGCATGAAGTTCGCACCCCGCTGACGGCGATCGTGGGCCTCGCTCGCGAACTGGAGGACAGCTGGACCACGTTGCCCGACGACGTCCGCCGAGAACTGGTCGGCCTGGTCGCCGAGCAGGCAGTCGATATGACGGTCATCGTTGAGGATCTTCTCACCGCTGCCAAAGCGGAGCAAGGTCAGATCGCCATCGAGGCCGCGACCACCGACCTGACCGAGATCGCCACGTCAGTCGTAGGACAACTGCGACTGGACTCGCAGGTGGAGGGAAAGGCAGTGGCCTGGGCTGACCCGGGCGGGGCCCGACAGGTGATCAGAAATCTGGTGGTCAACGCTGCCCGCTACGGCGGACCCAAAGTCGAACTCATCGCCGGCACCAACGGCTCGATGGTCTGGCTCGATGTGACCGACGACGGCAACGGCGTGTCCCCCGAACAGGTCAAGGATCTTTTCAGTCCCTTCGCTTCCCACGATCGACGAGCGGACTCGCACGGCCTCGGCCTCGCCCTCAGTCGTCAGCTGGCGATCTTGATGGGAGGAGATCTCACCTACAGGAGGTCCGGGGATCGAACCGTGTTCCGGTTCACGCTTCCCAAAGCGGTGGCGCTGGAACCGATGGTCGGCCGTATCAGCTAAGGGCAGGACGGTAGGTGGCCCGCGACGCTTCGTATTCGGAAATAGCCTCGGCGTGGCGCATGGTCAGTCCGATGTCGTCTAGTCCGTTCAGGAGCCGCCACTTCGTATAGCCATCGATCTCAAAGCGCGCCTCGAAGCCTTCTGTACTCACGGTCTGCACATCAAGGTCAATCGTGACTTCGGCGGAGGGGTCGGACTCGGCAAGTTCTATCAGCCATGCGATCTCTTTTTCCGACAACTCCACCGGCAACAAGCCGATCTTGTAGCAGTTGTTCCGGAAGATGTCGGCAAACGATGGTGCCACGACGGCGCGGAAGCCCCAATCGGCCAGACCCCAGGGAGCATGCTCGCGCGACGAACCGCTGCCGAAGTTGGCACCGGTCACCAGAATCGACGCTCCCCGGTATTCGGATCGGTTTGTGACGAAGTCGGGATCCGCCTGCCTCCAATCCCAAAACAGGAACTCCCCGTAACCTGTGCGTTCGATTCGCTTTAGGAACTGTTTGGGCATGATCTGGTCGGTATCGACGTTGGCGCGGGGGAGCGGCGCCATGGTTCCCACGATGATGTCGACCGGGCTCATGCTTCGAACCGGAATCGTGTTGGAGTGACGGCGAACTGTTCCAACGACGTCATCGCGAGGGCAATGATGACCGCGGGGTTGACGCGATAGAACTGGTCGGTCTCGGGCTGATACGAGTACTTACCTGCATAGTTGGCCGCCAAAGCGTTGAAGTCGTCACCCGCCGCACTGATCTCAACGATGCCGCGGCCGCTGATGTGCAACCCCTGACTCTCGACCCCGAAGCTCACCCTTTTGTCGCCGGCCAGGTTTCGAGCCCACTTGGTGGTGTCGCCACCCTCGAAGTAGAGGTGGTTGCCGACCCAGCCACCCCAGATTGGATGTAGGTGGGGGCCGCCATCGGGGCGTTTGGTGGCTATCCAGTAGAGGTTGGCGTCAGCCAGCGCCTCCCGAACCAGGCCCCATGGAAGCATGCCTTTGCGTTTGGTGGAGTATCCGTACGCCTTGGGTGCCAGCGGTCTTTCGGCAATCGGGTCTCTCATGACCAGTTCCTAACGTCGACGAAGTGTCCGGCGATTGCTGCGGCCGCCGCCATCACCGGTGAGACCAGGTGGGTGCGACCGCCCTGACCTTGGCGACCTTCGAAGTTGCGATTGGAGGTGGAGGCGCATCGCTCACCGGGGGCGAGGACATCGGGGTTCATTGCGAGGCACATCGAGCAGCCAGCGTCACGCCACTCGAATCCGGCGTCTTTGAAGATGAGATCGAGGCCCTCTGACTCTGCCTGGAGCTTGACCAGACCCGAACCCGGGACCACCATCGCCCCCACTGTGGGAGCGACTTTGCGTCCTGCCACAATGGCGGCTGCGGCTCGCAGGTCCTCGATCCGAGCGTTGGTGCAGGATCCCAGAAACACCCGGTCGAGCCTGATTTCGGTGATGGGGGTCCCCGGCTCGAGGTCCATGTATTTCAAAGCCCTGGCGATGGCTTCGCGTTCGGAGGGATCGTCACCGGTCAGGGGGTCGGGCGCCTTTCCCGTGATCGGAACTGTCTGTCCGGGATTGGTACCCCACGACACATACGGCTCGAAATCGGCCGCCGCCATCGCAAGTTCATGCTCAAACTGGGCACCCGAATCGGTCGGCAGCCGTCGCCAGGCGTCGAGGGCTCGCTCCCATTCGATGCCGCGGGGCGCATAGGGACGGCCCTCGAGATAGGCGAAGGTCGTGTCATCGGGGGCGATCATCCCGGCCCGGGCACCCGCCTCGATCGACATGTTGCACACGGTCATGCGGCCCTCCATCGACAGCGCCTCCACCGTGCTTCCCCGGTATTCGATCACTCGACCAATACCCCCGTCGGTCCCGATCCGAGCGATGATTCCGAGAATCACGTCCTTGGCCGTGACGCCGGCCGGAAGCTCTCCGTCGATGGAGATCGCCATCGACTGGGGGCGATGCAGTGGCAGTGTTTGAGTGGCGAGAACATGTTCGACTTCGGATGTTCCAATCCCAAAGGCGAGAGCTCCGAAGGCGCCATGGGTCGAGGTGTGAGAGTCGCCGCAGGTAATCAGCAGCCCCGGCTGGGTGAGGCCTTGCTCGGGCCCGATCACGTGGACGATGCCGCTGCGGGGATCGTCGAGCCCAAACAGGGTCACCCCGAAGTCAGCGCAGTTGCGAACGAGGGCGTCGATCTGGATCTTCGACAGCGGGTCGGTGATGCCAAGGTGCCGATCGGTAGTAGGCACCCCGTGATCGATGGTCGCCAGCGTCAACTCCGGGCGGCGGACCGTGCGACCTCCGACGCGTAGAGAGTCGAAGGCCTGGGGAGAGGTGACCTCATGGACGAGGTGGAGATCCACATAGAGAAGGTCGGGCTCCTCGGGGTGAGAGCGAACGAGATGTTCGTCCCAAACTTTGGCGAGGAGTGTGGCCGGCTGCATGGATCACTCAGGTTACCGGAGGCTGAAAAACGCCCGATCTGGAGTAGCCTCAGCCCGGGATGCGGCAACATCGTGCGTCCGCGTTTGCCTGGCCCCTGTGGGTGCCGTTCATGACGGCCGTGGTGCTGGGTGGAGCCTTCGGCGAGGCCTCCGCCTCGGGCCGCCAAGTCGGGGCTGCCACCATCGAAGTCGACCTCAGCGTCGAAGCCACCGAGGTGGAAGCCGTGGTTGCCCACTTGATCGAACCCGGAGCCGAGCAGCAGACCGTGCCTCTGGTCGATAGGGGAGGGGGGGTGTTCGGCATCATTCTCGAGTTGCGCAAGGCCGATTACGTGGTCGTGTTCGAGACCTTTGCAGATGGCATTTCGAACCAGTCCCAGCCGCTCAGGTTGACCGAGTTGGGTTTGGATCCAGCCCTCATCGGGGTGTTGCCGTTTCCGACAACAACCGCCCCGGGCTATTCCTCGGACACCCGAATGTGGGGTTGGGCCGGCTTGGCACTGGCGGCGCTGGCCCTGGCCTTTCTTGCCTGGTGGGCGTTACCGGATCGAGCTCCTCCACCGCCGCCGGAGCCGGATCCCGAGTCGGTTGACACCACGCCGTAATCATGTAATTATGTAATCATGAAGAAGGAAGAAGTGGCGGCATGGTTTACCGGCCGCCTTCCCCAGGATTGGGCCGCAGGTCCGATCGACGTCACCGGTGACCGCGACGAACTGATCGTCACGATTCCGCTTAGCGAACCCGTGCTGGGCGACGACTCCACAGACGATGCCAGGGCGACCGCCCGCCAGGCACGGATCAGCGGGTTTCGTGAGGACACCCGTGAGAAGAGGATGCGGATCGCCAACGAGGCCGAACACCGCTTTGGTCGCAAGGTGAGTTGGGCCGCTCTTTGTGGTGACGATGAGGTGTTGTTCACCCATCTGGCGGCACCGGCTATGACCCGGCTCAGGTTGAACGAACGCAAGGTCCTCGACACACTGGTCGAAGCAGGGGTCGCCCGCAGCCGGGCTGACGCTCTGGCCTGGTGTGTGCGTCTGGTAGGTCAGCACGAAAGCGACTGGCTTGCCGAGCTTCGCGACGCCCTCGGCAAAGTCCGCGAGGTCCGTCAGGACGGCCCGGCGGCTTAACCCAACGTCGAACCCCGGGGTTCGCCGTTCTCTTACACTCGTCCGGTGGCCAAAGAGGACCTTCCCACTCAGTTTGACCCTGCCGCGGTTGAGGGCCCGCTCTATCAGAAGTGGGTCGATGCTGGCTACTTCACCCCGTCGCCGGAGCCCCCGGAGGGGGCCGAGCCGTTTGTAATCGTGCTGCCA
>JAICND010000458.1 GCA_025929005.1 Acidimicrobiia bacterium | reverse complement strand
GGTCACTAGGCATCGACCTGTCTAGTCCAGGAGCGCCATATGAATCTGGTTCACTAACAGGCTACCGAGGCAAATAGCCTCGTTGCATCACGAAAAGGTCCTCGCGAAACAAATATGGCGCGACGGAGGGCGCAAGTCTGGTCGAGTTTGCGGTGATCGCTCCTCTCCTCTTCCTTCTGCTATTTGGAATCATCGAGTTTGCATGGCTCTTCGCCAGCAACCTTGATGTTCGTCAGGGTGCTCGTGAAGCGGTTCGAGTGGCAGCAACGGATCGCCTACCCAATCCGGGGACTCCGGAAATCGACATCTGCGACGGGCTCAACCTCGTCGATCGCCCGTCCACGCTGGTCTCCATCACCAGAGCTGGGAACAACGTTGGCGATGCCATCACCGTGACGGTCGACGCCGAGGCCGAAACCATCACCGGACTGCTTGATTGGGCAGTACCGGCCGGCACTCGATTGGCGTCGACGGTAAACCTTCGCCAGGAGCAGACTCCGACATGGGCTCCGATCACAAACGTGCCGTGCCCGTAGCCGCGCCCGTCGCATCGACTAACTAGATCGCTCGCGCGAAGAAAGAAGCTCCATTGCCCTTGTAGGGCTAATGACCTAGGTTTCGTGGCCACTGGGAGTGGCGGGCCTTCGCGGGCTGCAACGCACCTGGGTCTGGAGCGGAGGAGTGGGCATGGGCGGTAATTGGGGCATGGGCCGAAGGCTGGATAACGATGGAGGGGCATCTCTGGTCGAGATGGCTTTGCTCGCCCCTTTCCTCGTTTTGCTGGTCCTGGGAATAGTCGAGTCGAGCTGGCTCCTCGCCCGCAGCCTCGATGTTGCTGGAGCCGCCCGGGAGGCGGGAAGACTCGCCAGCATCGATCATGGTGATGAAGACGCCATTAGGGCCGCCGTCTGCGCCGGCATGGATCAACCCGCCGGGGCCACGATCAGTCTCTCCGGAGCGGGCAGCGGCCTCGGAGGGGATGTGGTTGCAACTGCCTCTCAGAGCGTTGGGACCCTCACGGGATTTCTCGATCCGTTTTTCTCGCCGCCTGTACCACTGATTCGCAGTACGACCTTCGTTCTCGAACAACCAACGGTCACCTGGCATGACGTAGCGGATTCGCCATGCTGAGGCGGACCCTGGGTGACCGAGGCGCTGCCGCCATCATGGTGGCGTTGTGCTTGGTGCTGCTCTGCGGCATGGCGGCGATGGCCGTCGATCTGGGTTTCGGATTCCGTGAACGACGCTTCGATCAGGCCGGCGCCGATGCGGCCGCCCTGGGCGGCTCCCTCGAGATGGTCATCACGGGAGCGACCAACCCCGTCCAGGCGGCTTTGGTCGAGATCTACCGGCTCGTCGATCAGAACCTGGCAAGAACCGTCCCACCGGCCGACTGGTACGCCTGCACGGATCCCGATGCATTGTTCTGGCAGACACGCAGTGACGGAGCGTTCTTCGGTACAGCTGCCATAGGTAGTGACTGCGTGTCCATCTCGCAGGACTTCAACACAGTTCGAGTTCGGGTTCCCCTGCAGGATGTCGACACGACGTTCGGAGCTGTGATCGGTTTCAACCAGATCGATGTCTCCGCCGCCGCCGAAGCGGAACGAAACACGAACTGGGGCGGCGGAGGCGACTTCCCTTCCGGCGTTCTCACCGGCACCAGCATCGGATCGACCATCTGCATCAAGACTGGAACCTCGGGCGGGGCGGACAGCTGCGGTGAGCCGACGTCTGGAGACTTCGGGAACTTCCGGCCCTACTTCTATTCCGCGGTCGACGGCTCCCTGGCTTCCTTATGCGTAACCGGAGAGGCGTCAGTGCCGATGTCAAGAGCTATGGCCGACGGCATCGACCACGAGTTCAGTGTTTACACCCCGATGACACCCAACCCCCGTCGCAACGGACAATGGTGCATGACCTCGGGGGTGCCGGGCCCTCCGTTCCCCAACATCGTTGACTCCGCAGCCGGCTATCACAACGACGACATCACCCAAGGGCTCGTCACCGGGGGGAACTGGCCAGCAACTACCTATACCGGCCGGCTTACGAGAGG
>JAICND010000530.1 GCA_025929005.1 Acidimicrobiia bacterium | reverse complement strand
GAGGGTATAACCGGCGAACCAGGCATGCGGCTCGCCGCTCCCGGATTCGGCGGTGCCGGTCTTCCCGGCCACCGGGATCTGGAGGCCGCGCATTCTGAAGTTGGCCGTGCCGCGCGGGTCGCTCACGACCGCACGCATGGCATCCTGGATGACCTGCAGTCGTTCGGACGTAATGGGCAACGTTCCCTGCGCTTCGGGCTTGAAGATCGTGGTCGGCTCGCCTTCGATGTTCCGGATCTCTTCCACAAGCTGCGGGCGATACAGCGTGCCGCCGTTCCCAATCGCCGCGATAAACCTCGCGACCTGCAGCGGGGTGACCTGCACCTCACCCTGACCAATCGCCTGGTTGACCACGTCGATCACGGTCGGCGGGTCGTCGATGCGGCCGCTTTCCTCCTCGATCTGCTCGATGCCGGTCGGCTGGCCCAGGCCAAAGGCGCGCGCCATTCGGGCAATGTCATCCTTGCGGTCGTTCTGGAACAGGGTGTAGCCAATGTCCCAGAAGAACGGGTTGCAGGAGCGCATCAGCCCTTCGGGGAGGGTGAGCACACCGGAAGGAGTGCTGTCGGAGGTATTGCATTCATTCCCCGCCTGGAGTCTTTGCTGGCAGTGATCCCAGGTCCAGTCGTAACGGATCTGATCGGGCAGCTTTGTCCAGCTGTACTGGCAGTCCAGGGTGCTCTCAGGCACGAACAGGCCGCTTTCCATCCCGGCCGCCATCGTGATGATCTTGAAGACCGAGCCGAGCGGATATTGTCCCTGCGCGGCGCGGTTAAGGAGGGGATTATCCAATCGCTGGTATAGCTCTTCGATGTGAGAGGCAGCATTCGGACTGTTCGAAAACGCGTTGGCATTAAAATCTGGTGCGGAGGCCATGGCCAGGACGCGCCCCGTATCGCGCTCGAGTACAACGACTGCGCCACTGAAGCCCCTCAGGGCTTCCTCCGCATAGAATTGCAGATTCCGGTCGATGGTCAGGTACACGGAATCGGCAGGCTGGGGCGCGCTTTCCCCGACCTTGGTCACGATAGTGCCGGTCGATGGATTAACGACATAAAGTGTTCCCCCGTGCTGGCCAGCGAGATAATCCTCCGCCCATCGCTCAATCCCGGTTGCACCCACGCGTTCGTCTCCCCGGTATCCGAGACGCCGATAGGCTTCCATGTTTTCTTCAGAGATGAACAGGGTATAACCGACAAGATTGGAGCCGACGCCCTGCTCGAAATAATAACGTGTGTTATATGTCTCCCACTGCAGGCCGCTCGGAAAGATCGACCGGATGCGCTCGGATTCCTGTTCTGAAGCATCGCAGAGAGGGATCGGAAAAAGCGCCGGGGTATTTGCGATCTCTTCGGCCAGCGCCTCCGGGCTGATGCCGCACAGATTCCGGACTTCCGAAAGCAAGACACCGAGACTTTCCTCCGTGACGTTCCCCGGAATAATGTGGAAGGCATAGGCATCCGACTGGGCTGCCAGGACATCTCCATCGCGGTCATAGATCTCGCCGCGGGAGGGAACACTGTATTCCATTCTCAAGACATTGCCGCCCGCCAGCTCGGGCAGGATCAAGGCGTCTTCCCATTG
>JAICND010000328.1 GCA_025929005.1 Acidimicrobiia bacterium | reverse complement strand
TGGGCCGAGTCTCCGGCCGCCGCGGAGCGGCTCAGGGCCAGGATGGCGCGGGCCTCCGGGAGGGGTTACCCCGTCAAGTCCCTGTCCGCCCCCGACCTGGCTCGTCTGCTCCCGGGAAGCCTGCCGGGCAAGGTGCTGCGCGCCTCGAACGTTCCTACCGATGGCCAGGCCAACCCCCGGAAGGCCATCGCAAAGTTCAGGGCTGCCTTCTTGGACGCCGGAGGCGAGATGGTGGCCGGCCGGGCCCGGATGCGATTCGATGAGAGCTCGGTTGTCGTCACGGTCGGCGAGCGGGAGATCGTTGCGTCGAAGGTCGTCGTGGCCGGCGGCGCGGAAACTCGCAAGCTGTTGGACAACCTTGGGTGGGATGTGCCGCTCAAGCCTAGCCCCGGCCTCCTGGTGCTCACCGAATCGATGGACCCGGTATTGAAGGGGACCGCTTACGTCTTTCCGGAGGACGGTCCGGAGATCCACCTGCGTCAGCAGTACGACGACCGGGTCATGATCGGCGAGCACTCCCAGGACTATGTAGCCACCCAGCCCACCATGGAACACGCTAAGGAACTTCTCCGCCAGGCGCAGCGATTCTTCCCGGTTCTCAAAGCCGCCCGCGTGAGCGATTTCAGCGTCGAGTGGCGGCCGATGCCCCGGGACGGGATGCCGATCATCGGCCCGCTGCCGGGTTTTCCGTCGGTCTACGTGGCGACCGGGCACGCAGGCGTGACGATCGCTCCGGCGGTTGCCGAGTTGCTGAAGCGAGAGCTGGTTGACGGCAAGCCGGCAGCGCAACTCGGGCCGTTCAGCCCGAAACGTTTTGCCGATCGCCAGGCGGACCTGGTCTCAGAGATTGAAGCGGCGTTCAACGGTGCCTGACCGGCGCGAGGAGCGATGTGGTGCCGATACTGACACCGGCCGGGGTCATGGGCGTCGAGCCCGCTGCGGATTGGCGGCTCCCCTGATCCATTGAAGTAGTGAAACCAAGGAGGCGTAAATGAACGGTTTGGTCGTATACGAGTCCATGTTCGGCAATACCCAGAAGGTCGCCCAAGCGATAGCCGAGGGTCTTTCGAGCGGGATGCACGTGGACGTGCGGGAGGTGGGGATGGCCCCGGACAAGATCGGCGAGCAGGTCACATTGTTGGTCGTCGGAGCTCCCACGCACGCGCTGAGTCTCAGCCGCGAAAACACCAGACGCCAGGCGGCCGAACAGGCTACCGGGAGCCTTGTGTCCAAGGGCCGGGGAGTGCGCGAGTGGATCGGTGGGCTGAAAAAGCCCAACAAGAAGTTGGCGGTAGCGTCGTTCGACACGAGGATGGCCATGCCCTCCTGGCTGAAGATCGCCCCCACCGCAGGACCCTCCATTGAGAAGCGCCTGAGGAAGCTCGGACTTCGAGTGGTTATCCCGTCCGAGAGTTTTGCGGTGGCAGACACGACCGGCCCCCTGGAAAGCGGGGAGTTGGAGCGTGCCCGTGAATGGGGCCGGTCACTGGCTTCGCAGTTCTCCTCGGCTGGCACGAAGACCGCCTTTAGCGGTCAACGCCCCAGTCGGTGACCTTCTGCCTCTCCAGGCAGATCACCATGGCCGGAACCCCGCCGCTGAAGGTCTCAAGCCATGCTGGTATCGGCAGGGCGAACTTCGTCAGGCAAGTGGTTCAAGGCTTCTTCCGGATGGTCGGCCCGCATATCGGGACGCCATGACGATGCCCGCATGCCATCCTGGAGCCCTTCCGTTTGGGGGAGGGGAAATCGGCCCCGTCGGCACGCCGCTTCGTGCCAGTAGAAAGGATATGACCGAGTTCGAGTTCCACATGTCTCCGGCGGACTGCTCGTCGCGTCCCCACACCATCGGAGGGACCGAGTCGACCAACTCGAGTAGTCGCTGGGCCTTCTCGGGGTCCCGGCTGACGCATTGGGGGCTCTCCACCGCCTCCGCTTGGTCTGCGATCACCCCGTCCCTCCAACGTCGAACCTCGTACCGGAACACCTCAAAGTGGCCCAGGCTGCGACCGAAGACGGGTCCTTCCACCGCCACCCCGCGGGCCGGACCCTCCGCATCCGGAATGGGCCAGCTGTTCTCAATCACAAATCGTCCCGCAGGCACAATCACCACAAGAGCCGTGTGGTACAGGTCACGTGGAGCCCGCCTCTCAATCCGTGCCTGAATGAACTCGAACACCCGCCCATTGAACCGGACGAAGCTGCCGCCGGCACCTAGTGGTAGCCAATAGAGGTAGATTCCGGGGCCCGTCGGCATGTCGATTGACTTAGGCTCGGATCCTTTGAAAGACATTGCTCGCCTCCCCGCCAAATCAGAGATCGTGCAGCTAACCTAGCGTCTGTCGGCGACCCCATACAGGGCCGTTGGTCTCACCTTCCGTAGGCCGTTGGGCACCCCCGCAGCGTCAAGCGGACCCTTGTGGCTGGCGATACAGCCGTGCATTTACCGCCCAAAGGCCTACGCCGAGGAGTAGCAAGGCTCCGGCGCGTACGAAGACCATGGGGGACTTGGTCGCCATAAGGGCGACAGACACGATAGCCCCCAGCCACGGCATTACCGTTGGTGCCCTGAAGTGAGGGGACGCTACCGGCTTCCTCCTCAGAGCAAGCACCGCAAGGTTGACTCCGGTGAAAACCATCAAGAGTAGGAGCACGGTGGTTTCTGCCAGGTCGCTGATGTCACCGGTGAGGGTAAGAAGAACTGCAATTACTGTCGTTCCAAATATCGCCACCAGGGGCGTCTGTCGGCCTCTACCCACACGCCCCAACGTGGGAGGCAGAATCCGTTCGCGCGACATGCCGTAAACGATTCTCGACGCCATGAGCATGTTGATCAGCGCTCCGTTGGCCAGCGCGCACATGGAGATGGCGACGAACAACGCTTTCGGGACCTTTAGGGGTCCAGCTTGGACTACCTCCAGTAACGGTGTTGGG
>JAICND010000394.1 GCA_025929005.1 Acidimicrobiia bacterium | reverse complement strand
CTTGGTGGCTAGACGACTTCCGTCAGGGACTCGTGCAGCGTTAACCTTGGGGCCTCACTCCTGCGCTCGTAGCTCGACCGTGGGGGCGAGGGTCTGACAACTCAGACTCATCAGCTAATACCCGCGCTCGTAGCTCAATTGGATAGAGCGTCTGACTACGGATCAGGAGGTTGAGGGTTCAAGTCCTTCCGAGCGCGCACATCTTTCGTCTGCTCAGCATCGGACGAGTTGCACCTACCGACTCACGTCGCCGTCCTGGCACCTCGCGAGTCGAGCAGCTTCGCGGCGATGGGCCCTGATATCGCCATCAACAAGACGTAGGTCGCAGCCAGCGCGGGCAGTTCTTCCGCTCCCGCGACACCCGCCGCCAGGCCCGCGATCACGATCGAGAACTCACCGCGGGCGGTAAGCGCGAAACCGGTTCTCAGCTGACCGATTCGGCCTATGCCTGCCCTGCGCGCCGCCCAACGACCGGTCAACACCTTGGTCAACGCGGTCACGACACCCAGGACAACGGCAACCCCGAGAACCGGTGGGATGTCGCGTGGGTTGGTCGACAACCCGAAGAACACGAAGAACACCGCGGCGAAGAGATCGCGCAGAGGTGCGATCAGAGTTTCGGCTTTGGCCACGGCTTTGCCTGACAAACTGATCCCAACGATGAATGCGCCAACTGCTGCAGAGACGTTGACGCCCTCGGCGAGCCCGGCCACGAGCAGTGTGAGGCCGAATACCGACAGGAGACTCACCTCGTCGGAGCGATGGAAGACGAAGGCTCCGATCCTGTCTCCCTGCCGGTAGGCAAATCCGATTACGGCCGCCATCAGAGCGACCGCGATCCCGATGGCGACGATTGCCTCGGTCGTGCTGCTTCCCAACGCCAAGACCCCCAGGGTTGGCAGGAGTATTGCCATTGCCAGGTCCTCGAAGACGAGGATCGACAAGACGACAGGCGTCTCACGGTTGCCGCTCCAACCCAGGTCGTGGAGGAGCTTGGCTATCACTCCGGTCGATGAGATGTAAGTGACGCCGCCGAGGAAAAGGGAAGGCACTACGCCCCAGCCGAGGAGGAGCCCCGCCAGGAAACCCGGCGTGAAGTTGAGGGCGAGATCGAGGAGCCCCGAAGGTGCAACAGCCCGCACTCCTGCAACGAGCTCCCTGGCCGAGTACTCCAGACCCAGCATGAGGAGAAGGAAGATCACACCGAGCTCCGCTCCTACCTCGATGAACTCCTCTGAAGTCACCAGCGGGACCAACCCTCCCTCACCCAATGTCAGACCGCCGAGGAGATAGAGCGGTATGGGTGAGATGCCGAGACGTCCTGCCAGTCGCGCCAGGATCGCGAGGACGAGCACGACAACGCCCAGTTCGACGAGAAGAAGAGCCTGGTGGCTCAATACCTAGCCGGACATCAAGATGTCGCCGACCTGATTTATGCCGTCGGCGGTTCCGACAACCACCATCGTGTCGCTCGGCTCGATGACAAACTCGGGCCCGGGCGCCGGAAATGCCTCTTCGTGACGAATCACGGCCACCACCGACACGCCGGTGCGGGTCCTGATGCGGGCGTCGCCGATCGTACGCCCCGAGTAGGGGGACTCCGGGGCAACCGCCAGCCAGTCGATGGCGAGCCCTTCGATCTGCTGCTGGAGACGAGACAGGTTTTCCACGACCGAGGATCCGCCCAGCACTTCGGCGAGCGTGTGACTGTCGTCATCGGAGAGATTGAAGCTCAGTGCTACCGAGTCGGGATCTTCAGGTTCACAGAGGAACACTTCTTTACGCCCCGTACGGTGATGGACGACACCCAGCCGGTTGCCGTCCTCTGTTGTGAAGTCGAGGCGCGTCCCCACTCCGGGCAGGGGAGTCTCTTGGATTTCAGGCACGTTGGGCCGGCTCCTTTCGATGACCCGAGACCCAAGGATAAGACAGGTCGTGGCCATCCCTCCACTTCCAGCTGATCGCCGCGCAGGCATCCTGACTGCCAGTGGCGTTCCCTGCGTCTTCGAGACGTCCGAAGTCTTGCGTCGGGAGAACTGGATCGAGGTGGGTCAGGGCATACCCGACACGAACTCGTCGCATCGTTCTGAGATGCGTCGGAGCCCCGAGACTGCGACTATCGCGTAAAGTCACGCCGCTAGCTGAGGAGGACTCACACGTGATTCTCGACATGCTCGGGGAGCTGAACTGGATTGCCATCGTCGTGGCCACGCTCGCCTGGTTCGCCTTCTCCGCGATCTGGTACTCGGTGCCACCGCTGAGCAAGGCGTGGGCCAGTGCAGCCCGCGTCGACACGACTGGAGACGGCCCACCGCTTGCACTTCTATTCATCCCCACCCTGATTGGGTATTTCGTGACCACAGTGGTCATAGCCCTCCTCGCGGAAGGGATAGGCGCGCAGACGACCAGCGACGGTGTCGTCCTTGGCGTCGTTCTCGGGGTCGGATTCGGAATGGTCGGAGCCCTGGTGAATCAGGTCTATGAGGGCAAAGGCAACAGCTATTTCCTCATCAACGGGATCAACGCTGTCATCGCCTACGCCATCGTGGG
>JAICND010000439.1 GCA_025929005.1 Acidimicrobiia bacterium | reverse complement strand
TGGCCATCACAGCCTCCAATTTCCACTATGGGGATAGTTTAAATGGTTCCAGGGAGCAATGGGACCCGAGGCGTGACACGTGAGTCGATCAGGGCACCGGACTTCCTATTTCCGACTTGAGGGTTCCGCCCACCAAATCCGGCGGCTCTGCCATCGGAATTGGTTTGCTGGCTCTCAGAACCCAGAAGCGACCAAGTTGGGTGTTCCAGTTGGCCAGGATCGCGGCAGCCACCGGGCTGGCCGTCTCGGCCTCGTACCGAATCAGAAGATCAGCGAGTTCGATCCCTTCGGTCTCGAGCGGCCGCCGCATCGCTGGTGACGTGTCGGCCACGTAACGGTTGAAAGTCCCGCCTGGATCCCAAACAAAGCTCACCCCGCCGGTCATTCCTGCGCCAAAGTTGCGTCCCACTGAGCCCAATACGACGACGGTTCCCCCGGTCATGTATTCGCATCCATGATCAGAACAGCCTTCCACCACCGCGGTGGCACCGGAATTACGCACCGCAAATCTCTGACCGGCTCTGCCGGCCAGAAAGGCAGTGCCACCGGTAGCGCCGTACAGCACCGCATTGCCGGCTGCGTGGGGGACCTGGACGTTGAGACGGCGCGGCACCACCGTGACCAGGCCACCACCTAGCCCTTTACCAACGTAGTCGTTGGCGGTGCCGCGCAGGCGCAATTCGATTCCTTCGACGAGAAACGCTCCGAAACTCTGGCCCGCTACCCCTGCCAGGTGAACCTTTATCGTCCCGGGAGGCAACGGGTCGAGCCCGCGACGAACGACCTCCCCCGCCAGTCGAGCGCCCACAGTGCGGTCCATGTTGGTGATCGGAAAGGAGATCTCGAGGGTGCCTTGTCCTTCCAGGACCCTGCTGGCCTCGGCCACTAAGCGGTCGTTGAGACGCGACGGCACCGGCTTGCTGTACCCGGGATGGCGACGTCGACCTTCGGCCCGAACGAACAGACCGGAAAGCCCGGTGGCGAGGGGGTGATCGTTGGGTCGGAGCCAATCGGCCCGGCCGATGAGTTCGGCGAGCGAGTGCACGCCAAGCGCAGCCAAATGTCGACGTACGTCTTCGGCCAGCAGTCGGAAGAGCTGGACGACATGGTCGGCGGCGCCGGTGAACTTCGCCCGGAGATCCTCCCGCTGGGTGGCGATCCCGACCGGACAGGTGTTGAGGTGGCATTGGCGCACCATCTTGCAGCCCAGCGCCAGAAGGGGCAGGGTGCCGAAGCCGAACCGCTCGGCGCCAAGCATGGCGGCCACCACAACATCGCGACCTGTTCGCAAGCCGCCATCTGTCTCCAAGGTCACCTGTCCCCGTAGGCCGTTAGCAACCAGGACCTGGTGCGCCTCGGCGAGACCGAGTTCCCACGGTGCGCCCGCGTGTTTGACCGACTCCAAAGGTGAAGCACCGGTTCCACCTTCTGTTCCGGAGATCAGAATGGCGTCAGCCTGGGCTTTGGCGACCCCCACCGCCACCGTGCCGACACCGGGCTCGGAAACGAGCTTCACCGAAACGCGACCACCAGCGTTGAAGGCCTTTAGATCGAAGATGAGCTGAGCAAGATCTTCGATGGAGTAGATGTCGTGGTGAGGTGGAGGTGAAATCAGACTGACTCCCGGCTCCGTGTGGCGAAGTCTTGCTATCTCCTGGGTCACCTTGTGCCCGGGAAGCTGCCCACCCTCGCCAGGCTTACTCCCTTGCGCCATCTTTATCTGCAGTTCTTCGGCGGAGGCCAGGTAGGCGGGCGTCACGCCGAAGCGCCCCGACGCCACCTGCTTGATCGCCGAGTTGCGCGGGGTCTTGTAGCGCTCAGGGCCCTCACCGCCTTCGCCCGAGTTCGAGTATGCGCCCATTTGGTTCATGGCTTCGGCCAGCGCTTCGTGGGCGTCACGGGAAAGGGCGCCATGGCTCATGGCGGAAACAACAAAGCGACGCATCAACCGATCGGCTGGCTCGACCGTCTCAATCGGAACCGGTCGCCGTGATTCAAATTCGAGCAGATCGCGGACCGTGGCAGGAGG
The DNA here is from genome assembly GCA_025929005.1 of Acidimicrobiia bacterium. GTDB lineage: Bacteria > Actinomycetota > Acidimicrobiia > Spongiisociales > ZC4RG35 > JAICND01. Next base: position 267 of record JAICND010000439.1, on the reverse strand, counting down.
ACGATCCTGTATCGCAGTCACATAGGCATCCCAATCGGAGAGCTCACCGCTGCGAACCGCCCTTTGCAGTGCGAGCACTATGCCGGGCCCGGTGATATGCAGGTCGCCGCCGCTCCGATGTTTATAGAAGCCTCCCACATGCTCTTCTCCCGCGTCGTAACGGGAGTGAAGGGAAAGCACCTGCCTGGCGATGTCCTCCCAACCCAAACCTCGAAAGCGCCGGGGAGCGTTGCGGAAGGCAACCTCGCAGACCTCCTCGGCCAATCC
>JAICND010000229.1 GCA_025929005.1 Acidimicrobiia bacterium | reverse complement strand
CATGATCGATGTTCTCGGCTGGGCCTCCGCAGTACTGACAGCGGTGGGAGTCCCGACCGAATACCGCCCGCCGGCTGACCGGAATCGTCCGTTCGAACGGAACCCGGATATAGGTGTTGAGTCTCACCACGGATGGAACCGGGAAGGCCCGCGTCGCCGAATGCCACACCTCCGAATAGTGCTCGACAACGCTGGCTCGTCCCCGCGCCACCAGAACTACCGCCCGGCGGCTTGGCACCACCGATAGCGGTTCGAAGGACGCGTTCAGAATAAGGGCCCTACCCATTCTTGATGAGACTCCAACAAGCTGATCGGACTCTGGGAGACTATCGCGTCCGCGGACTCCCTCAGTGCCAAAAACCAGCGGGGGGAGGCGATTTCGTGTCAGCCAAGCGCTCGAGCCACAGCCTGATCCAGGGCCTCCGCCCACCCATCTGTGACTACCGCCGAACCTACCGTTGGGGGGTCGTCGTCGCCTTTCAGCAGGACCGTGAGAATGCGATGGTCACCGATCGCATCAAGGCCTATCCACAGCACTTGCGGAACCGGGCGCCCGGTCAAGTGGCTGCGGCCCTCGGCCACCGCCTGGGCAGCGGCAAAGGGTGTGGCCTCGACCAACTTGACAACGGTCTCGCCCTCGGCCGTGATCTCTACCTTCATGCCATCTCCCTCAGGAGAAATGCGAGTGGATATCTCACGTATCGCATCGAGGTCGGGCGGAGGTGGGGTGGTCGAGACGGGGGTGGGCGTGCGCAGTCCGTAGGTGACCAGTAACGAGCGGATCCGTTCGAGCACGGTGCTCTCGTCGGCTCCTTCATCAAGCGCGACGCGGATCCCCGACAGCCCTGTGTCTGCCAGTTCGAGGTGGATCGATGCCACCCCTTCCAGGTTTTCGAGCCGCTGGCGCAGCCCGCCAATGCTCATCGATTGGTCCTCTTTCGCGATCGACGGTAGGCGGCTCGCCAGCTCAGAAACAACATCAGGTCGGCGCTCGGCACCTGGGCCGAAGAGTCGCCGTAGGCGGTCAACGATCTCCATCGCAGGTACGTCCTATCGGGAAGGGGTAAGTAGGGAGGTTTTGAAAACCAGGTCAAGGAACGCAAAGCCCACGCCGCACGCAAGCCCTCAACCCAGCGGGCGGGAGCTCGCAGGACGGCCCCAGCCAGATGACTGGCCAGGTGATTGGCCAAACCCACCTATGCCTCCTTTGCGTCTACCCCCGAATATCGTTCAGGATACTCAGCCACAATCAACGCGCCAGGCCGAGATTTTCGGGAAGAAAGAGAGCGACCGTCGATGACCCAACCCGCCCAGGCCGACGTCAGATGGTTCGCCGATCAGTTCGACCGGGTCGTCACAAACATTGAAACGGTCATTCAGGGAAAGCGTGAGTCGATCGAGCAAGTCCTGCTTTGTCTCGTGGCCGAAGGTCATGTCCTCATCGAGGACGTGCCGGGAGTCGGGAAGACCCTGCTGGCCAAATCGCTGGCCCGCAGCATCGGCTGTGAGTTCAACCGGGTGCAGTTCACGCCAGACCTGCTTCCTTCCGACATCACGGGAGTCTCGATTTGGGACCGGCAGCAGGCCGAGTTCGTGTTCAAACCGGGGGCGATATTCGCCAACATCGTCGTCGGCGACGAAATCAACCGGGCCAGTCCCAAGACCCAGTCGGCCTTGCTGGAAGCGATGGAGGAACGCCAGGTCACAGCCGACGGTGTCACGAGGAGGCTGCCTCCCCCATTCATGGTGGTGGCCACTCAGAATCCGATCGAACACGAAGGGACCTATCCCCTGCCCGAGGCTCAACTGGATCGCTTCATGATGAGAGTCTCTATCGGCTACCCGAGCCGCGACAAAGAACTCGAGATGCTGGAGACTCACGGCCTGGTATCCAGTTTCCTCGATCTCACCCAGGTCATCTCTGCAGCCGAGTTATTGGGATTGATCGACGTCGCCCGTCACGTCCATGTGGCGGCATCGGTGCGGGCATATGTGGTCGAGGTCGTCGACGGTACCCGGCGGCACCCCGAGGTGATGCTCGGGGCCAGCCCCCGCTCTTCCCTGTATCTGCTGCGGGCCTCCCGCGCCAAGGCTGCCGCCGAGGGCCGCGAGTACGTGACCCCTGACGATGTGAAGGCCCTCGCTGGTCCCGTCCTTGAACACCGGCTCGCATTCCGACCGGAGGCGCAGATGCGCGGAGTGAAGGCTTCGGAAGTGGTGGAGTCTGTCCTGTCGGGCTTGCGGGTTCCCATCGCGCGTAGCGACCGCTGATGTTGACGACCAGGGGAGGCTCAGCTCTCGGCGGGGCCATCGCTCTGACCGTGTCATGGCTCGCCCTTGGTGAAGTCGAACTTCTTGCCATTGGCGCCGCGCTGACCATTGCAGTGATCGCCGCCCTGCTGATAACGGTCTGGAATCGTCCCGGGGTCAGGGTCGAGCGACGGCTGGCCCCTCACCAGGTGCACGAGGGGGATCGGGCCACAGTTGAGTTGCGACTCACCAACTTCCGGCGCCTGCCGATCTTCAACCTCACGGTCACCGATGGCATCAAGGGATTGGGCACCGCCCGATTCGCATTGGGAGTCCTTGGTGGCAAGGAGAGAGCAAGCGCCTCTTACCGCATCGTCTGTCGACCCCGCGGTGTCTACATGGTTGGGCCTGCCGGACTCGAGACCCATGATCCACTCGGCCTGGCGGGATCCGAGACTACCGCCGGTCAAGTCGATCAACTGGTGGTGTATCCGTCAGTAGAGGAGTTGACCGGGTTTCCACTGGTGCGGGGAAGGGACCCGGCCAACATGGCCAGCCGCCCCGAGCACAGCCAGCGTGGTGGCGAGGACTTCTACACCCTGCGCTCCTATCGCGAAGGCGATGACCTGCGCCGCGTTCACTGGCCAACCTCCGCACGGCTCGACGAGTTGATGATTCGCCAGATGGAAACGCCCTGGCAGTCACGGGCCCTGGTCTTTCTCGATCCGCGTGCAATGGCCTTCGAAGATGACGACCACTTCGAGAAGGCCGTCTCCGGCGCGGCCTCAGTAGTCCGTCATCTCGCCCAGGGCGGATTCGCCGGCGATCTCTGGGCAGGGGGGCCGACCATAGAAGTGAACTCCTACGCGGCGGCCATGGAGTCTCTGGCGCTCGTGCAGCGTGTCCCTGCCATCGATCTCCGTGCGGTTGCCACGCGCTTGCGCACGACTGGGAGGGGCGGCCTGCTGGTCCTGGTCTCCGGTCTTCCCGACGCTGACCTGCTCGGGGTCCATCGACTCCTGGGGAGCCAGCACCGTTCGAGCATCCTTCTCTGCGCAACCTCGTCTGAGAACGAGGTGCTCAGCCACTTTCGTCAGGCCGGCGTCAAGACCGTCCTGGCCGGACCTAGCGACCGTTGGGCCGTCTCCTGGAACCAGATGCTGGGAAGAACATGGACATCCGCCTCGGCTGGATAGCCGCCGTCGGAGCCTTCCTCCTGGTGCTCGCCAGGATGGCGACCCTGCTAACGGCAGGGGCAGGCTCGGTCGGATGGACCTTGATCCTGACAGCATCTTTTGACCTAGGTGCGGCCGGAAGCATCGGGGCGCTTTTGGCGGGAGCCCGGCTGTGGCTGGTCGTGGCTGTTGCCCTGATTGGAAGTGCTCTCGCCCTGGCCCGCACTGCCGCTGGCTCCACCCTCATTCTCGGTGTGATCCCAACCGGTGAGACCCTGGCGGCGGTGAGCGAAGAGATGCCCAAGGCGCTCGAGTTGATCCGCTTCGGGGCTCCCCCGGTGCTCGCCATCGCCGGTCTCATCGCCGTGTTGGCTTCGGTCTTCTGGATACTGGGCGGGATTGTTGGCTATG
>JAICND010000081.1 GCA_025929005.1 Acidimicrobiia bacterium | reverse complement strand
CATCGAGGGACTCGCCATAGATTGGCTGCAGGTTGAAACGGGCCACTCGGCAGCGGGCAAAACGATCGGGGACTTGCGGTTGCGGACCCTGACGGGAGTGTCGGTGGTGGCGGTGCTTCGTGGCGCCCAGGCTTTCCCGGCGCCTGAGCCGACCTTCCTGATCGAGGCCCACGATGTGTTGGTGGTGGTCGGGACCCCCCGCGGCATCGTCAACGTCGCGACCATACTTCGCTCTGGCTGAGATGTCCGAGTCTGCCTTGCTCTTCTTGGAGCTAGGTGGATTGATCGTCGTGCTGGGTTTGATGGCTCGTATCGCCGTTGGGTGGAAGCTGTCTCCGATTCCTCTCTATCTGATAGCGGGTCTCGCATTGGGGGAGGGGGGCCTGGTCCCGATCGTGACCTCGGAGTCATTCATCGCGATCGGGGCTGATCTCGGTCTCATCATCCTTCTTCTCATGTTGGGCCTGGAATACACGGGCTCGGAACTGGTTTCGAGCATGCGAACCACCGGCACCTTCGGGCTAGTCGATCTGGTCCTCAACTATCTCCCGGGACTGGCCGCCGGTCTCGTATTGGGATTTGGATTGACCCCATCGCTCTTCCTGGGCGGCATCACCTACATCTCGTCGTCGGGAGTTGCGGCCAAGTTGATCGAGGATCTGGGATGGGTCGGTAACCGCGAGACCCCTTTTGTGCTTTCGACCCTGGTGTTCGAGGACCTGGCAATGGCTGTCATTCTTCCCATTCTTGGTGCCATCGCGGTCGGTGCAACCGTAGGGGGTGCGGTGGTGTCAGCGGCTGGGGCGCTGGCGGTGGTCATCGTCATCGTCGCTGTCGCTTCTCGTCACGGCGACCGCCTCAGCAGCCTGGCCTTCTCCTCGTCGGACGAGGTGAACCTCCTCACGGTGCTGGGGATCACCCTGGTCGTGGCCGGAGTGAGTGAGCGACTTCATGTTTCCGCGGCGGTTGGCGCATTTCTGGTCGGGATCGGAGTATCCGGAGAGGCAGCCCATCGGACCCGGGTCTTGCTCAGCCCTCTACGTGACCTCTTTGCCGCGGTCTTCTTCATCTTCTTTGGCCTGCGAACTGATCCGGCCATCCTTCCGGGAGTTGCGCTGGCCGTGATTGGCCTGAGTCTGGTGACCGGTGCCACAAAGCTCGTCACCGCTCAATGGATGGGACGGCAGCGTGGCATCGGGCCAAGAGGCCGTTGGCGGGCAGGTGCCGCCCTGTTCGCCCGAGGTGAATTCTCGATCGTGATTGCCGGGCTGGCCCTTACGGCGGGGGCTCCGGCTGAAATGACCGCCCTCGCCACGGGCTACGTTCTGGTGATGGCGACTTCCGGTCCGATCCTGGCTCGCACTCTCGATCGTTGAGAGCTACGACCCTTTCGCTAGACGGGCCGCCGTCAGGTGGCGGCGAAGAATTGTCCAGGCTTCTGGTTCGGCAAGAGTCTTCTTCATCGAGATGAGCGTCCGGACAAAGGCCGGGACCGCCAGATCAGGGTCCATGGGGTTGGGCCGCATGGTCGCCAGCACCTGTGGGGTTGGTCTCAAGATGAGGATGTCGCACTCGGGCCAGGCTCCCCTGATGATCCGGGCCTCTTCGTCCAGACTGCGCCGTCCAACCCGATCGAACATTCTCTCGTGCACCCACGCTCCGGCGCGGTCCTCCTCGGCCGCCATGGGGGCAATGATCAGAACCAGGTCGAGCGGACGGGGATTGCCGAGAACGAGGTCGGCATGGGTGCCAGAGATGACTCCACCATCGACATAGTGCCGCCCGTGGATCGTCCACGGTCTGAAGACCACCGGGATGGCGGTTGACGCCGCGACGGCATCGGCCAGCCCGCATTCGGGAGCATCGAGCGTGCCAAAGGCCACCCGGCGTCGCGCTGCTACGTCGTAGGCGACGATCAGCGTTGGCATCTTGGGCCACCGGCTCGCCTCTTCTCCGAGTTCTTCGCTGACCCATTCCGCCAGACCGGCGGTGTCATATGGAGCCGGCGAACCTAGCAACAGGGTCAGTCCTGGACTGCGGACTCCGGGCAGGATTCCGTGGCGCAACCAGGTACCGACCTTCACGCCAGGCCGGCGGGAGAAGATCCGATCGCGTATACGCCGGGCGACGGCTTCACGGTCGTCGGTGGGAAGCACCATCGAGTCGAGATCGAGGCGGTTGCTGCGTACGAGTGCCGCCACGAACGCACCGGAGGAGGTGCCGACGACGACGTCAGCGTCGTTGCAGTTCCAGCCGGTGGCGAGTTCGATCGCCATCAAGGCAGCCATTTCAAAGCCTGCCCCGGTGATTCCGCCTCCACCGAGGACGATTCCTACCGCACTCATCCGAACGCTGAGCATAGGGGTCGAGGGTTCGGTACGGGCATACTCTCGCGTGTATGACCGCTCCTCGTCAGGCATGGTTCCCCCAAGACCTGGCGGGCATCAATCGTCTGTTTGAGACAGTCGATCTGGCCGACGGTCATCGTCCGATCGGAGAGCATCTCTTTCTCGAGCTCACAACGGGACGTCCCGACGAGATGCCGGGGCTGGTTGTGGAAGTGGACAACCAGATAGTCGGTTATGTCGGTCTCACCGTTGGGCTCCAACCTCATTGGTGGACGGGGGAACTGGCAGTTCATCCCGCCTGGCGCACACCTGCAGTCTTTCGGTCGTTGTTGGAGGGTGCGATTGAAGAGGTGGCCCAAAGGCAAGGTGCCGGTCTCCGACTGTGGACCTTTCTCCCGCACCTGGCCGAGGCTGCCCTGACCCAAGGGTTTCGCCCCGAGCGAGAACTGCGGTCTCTGATTGTGGATCTCCCGCCCCTGTCCGAGCCGCGGTATCCGTCTGCGGTCGAGGTGGGCCGATTTCGCCCTGGACACGACGAGCAGGAATGGCTCGAAGTCAACAACGAGGCTTTCACCGGACACCACGAGAACGGCAACTGGACGACCAGCGTGCTGGGCCGACGGATGGAACAGTCCTGGTTCGACGCCGCTCACGTGATCGTCGCTCGTCGTCACCAGAAGATCATCGGATTCTGTTGGACTAAACAGGAGGAAGCGGCTGTCGGCGAGATCTATGTGCTTGCCGTTGCCCCGGCCCAGCAGGGTCAGGGTCTGGGGAGAGCGTTGCTGCTCGACGGTCTTGCTCATCTCAGCCGAGCGAATGCGAACACCGCGGTGTTATACGTGGACTCAGGAAATGATCGTGCGACCCGCCTGTACGAGTCGGTTGGCTTTCGCCTCGACCATGTGGACCGGTCCTTCGTGAAATCGCTCTAGCGCGTCAACCGAACCGGAGGGAGCAATTGGGACATCGATCGTCCTCAACGGCCGTGGGGCTGTAGCACCACGGACAGGGAAGGTCATCGTCACCGTCATCGATCATCACCCGGTTGGAATCAAAGTCATCAACTACCTGTCGCTGGCCACGAGCCAGGACCAACAGGCCCGATGTGGCCGTAGCTGCCAACAACGCCTCCAACAATCGATCCTCCTCGTCCGACCCGACGAGGCTAAGAGCGAGCCCCCGAATATTGGTGGATTTCGCGGACTGCTTGGTTCAGGCGTATTTCGACGGTCTCAGGCATAGCCCACGGCGTCAGCCATGGCGCGAATCATCGGGGCGAGATCGTGCAGGCGGCCGTCGCGCTTCTCAGCAGCGTCGAGCATGATCATGGCGGCGTGATACGCGATCCAGGGCCGCAACCGCGCTGCTGAGACGGCGGCTCCATATCCCTCAACGAAGGCGGCAGCCGCCTGGTCGCCGAGCAAGTTGGCAAGTTGCCATGAGGCGAGGCTGACGTCCCACTCCGGTGGAGCCATCGTCGCCCACTCCCAATCGATCAGGGTCACCTGACCGCCTTCGGTGACGAGAAACTGTTCGGGGGTGGGGCGCGTGTGGGCGGGCCGGGGACTACTGGCATGTGGCGCCCCCGTAGTACGGGCTGCATCCAGCATGTCCGACGCAAAGCCAAGTCGCCTCCGATAGCGCTCGAGGCGATTGAGAGTCGACATGTAGTGGGCAGCGATGTTGTCATCGTCGATGGAGTTGGCAAGGTTGGTGAGTTTGCCGGGGGACTCGTGGACCCCGCGCAATACGCGCCCGGCGCTGCGAACGATGTCGAGGTTGCGGGGCAGAGATGCCAGGTCCCAGGTGCCGCCGTCGGTCATGCGGATCCAGTGGTGACCATCCGTGTTGCCGCGGTCGAGGATCGTCGGTACGCCGACCACTCCACCGAGCGCTTCTAAGGCGTGGCGCTCGCGTCGTTCGCGGGAGACGCCCATGTAAATCTTGAGGACCGAGGTGTCGCCTGACTCCTGAAGCAGACGGAAGACTTTGTTGCCCCCCGACGAGATATCCTTGAATGTCGCATCGGGAGCGATCGATCGCACCAGTTCTTCGTACTCCATCCGAGTTCTTAGCCTTCGCTTTCCGGGAGTTGTGGCCTAATTCGTTCGGGAGCCAAATTGCGGCTGAGTAGCCTGATCGGCACTCAAGGCTAGCCGAGGAATGAAAGCGAATTTAAGGCTTATCTATCCCGACGGGAACGTCGCCGAGCACCCACCCGGCGTCACTGGCCGTGCTGTGGCCGAGTCCATCGGGCCCCGTCTCGCCAAGGCGGCCGTGGCCGTCAGCCTGGATGGGGTTCCCCTGGATCTCGACCGGCCGTTACCCGGTGAGGGCAAATTTGCGGTGATAACCGAGGCCAGCGAGGAGGGCCGGCAGATACTCCGGCACTCGGCAGCGCACGTGCTGGCACAAGCTGTCCTGGGGATGTTTCCCGGTGCCCACTTTGCCATTGGCCCCGCCATCCAGGACGGCTTCTACTACGACTTCGATATCGGTCGGGCTTTCACGCCAGAAGACCTCGTTGCTATCCAAGCCCGCATGGCCGAGATCATCGCCGCCGACCAACCCTTCGAGCGCCTGGAGATGACCCGCGGCGAAGCGCTCGAACTGTTCAGCGACCAGCCGTTCAAGACCGAGATCATCAAGTCGGTGGAAAACGGTGAAGTCGGGCCCGGACCAGAGGTGACGGCCTATCGAAATCACGAGTTCGTCGATCTGTGTCGAGGCCCGCACGTGCCATCCACAGGACGCCTCCGCGCCGTAAAGCTGGTTCGCGTCGCGGGCGCCTACTGGAGAGGAGACGAGAAGCAGCCGCAGTTGCAACGCATCTACGGAACGGCCTGGGAGAGCCAAGCAGCGCTCGAAGATCACCTCAACAGAGTCGCCGAGGCAGAACGACGCGATCATCGACGGTTGGGGCCGGAGCTCGACCTCTTCTCATTCCCGCGTGAACTGGGAATAGGACTTGCTGTCTGGCATCCCAAGGGGGGCATGATCCGCAAATTCATCGAAGATCACTCGCGCGCTCTGCACCTTCGATATGGATTCGACTTCGTTTCGTCGCCCCATCTGGCCCGCGAAATGTTGTGGGAGACCTCCGGTCACCTCGACTATTACAGCGAGAACATGTACCCAGGAATGGAGGTGGACGAGGGCGAGAGCTATCGGGTCAAACCGATGAATTGCCCCTTCCACATATTGATCTACAAGAGCAGAAGCCGGTCCTACCGTGAACTGCCGCTCCGCTTGTCCGAGCTTGGAGGGGTATACCGGAGAGAGCGTTCCGGGGTCGTCCACGGGATTTTGCGGGCTCGCGGATTCACCCAGGACGATTCGCATACGTTCTGCACCCCCGAACAGCTCGACGACGAGCTTGCCATGCATCTCGATTTCGTTCTCACGTGGCTCAGAGACTTCGGTTTCAGCGAGTTCGAAGCTGATCTCTCAACTATGCCCGAGAAGGCCGTGGGAGATCCCGAGCAATGGAAGGTGGCGGAAGCCTCGCTTCAACAGTCGCTGGTGTCTGCCAGTGTGCCCTTTCGGATTGCCGTAGGAGAGGGTGCCTTCTATGGACCCAAAATCGACATCCACGTCAAGGATGCGATCGGACGCAGGTGGCAAATTTCGACGATCCAAATGGACTTCAACCTTCCGGTACGTTTCGGTCTCGAGTACACGAGCCGTGAGAATCAGCCCGCCCTGCCCTACATGATCCACTGTGCCAAAGCTGGTTCCATCGAGCGGTTCTTCGGAGTTCTGGTCGAGCACTACGCCGGTGCTTTCCCACTCTGGCTGGCACCCGTCCAGGTTTCGGTAATCCCGGTCGCCGACCGCCACGACTCCTATGCCGCGGAGGTCGCCGAGGCGATGCGGTCTGCGGGCCTGAGGGTGGAGATCGATAGGAGTGACGACACGGTGGGTGAGAAGATACGGAGAGCACTCACCTCCAAGCACCCCTACCTGGCCGTGGTCGGTGACAGGGACATCGAAGGGCAGACCGTTGGCCTGCGTCGCTACGGAGAGGACAAAGAACGTCGCGGCGTTCCTATTGACGAGGCTCTAACTGAGATAGCCGAGCAAGCATCTCCGCCCGGTTCGACTGACGTCTCACGTCTGACGCCTCACGCCTGATGGAACCGATTGAGATACCTGCTGAGGTAGCCGAAGCCGCCCGCGTACCCGAAGACCTCGATTCCGGTCGCCTGGGTCCGTACCGATTTCCCGACCCGCGTCGTCGCCGGATCGGAGCTTTCATCTATGCGGCCTTGGGGGTCGTGGGTCTGCTGGTTCTGAGCGGTGGTTTTCGCTGGGGCTTTCTGGCAGCGATGCTGGTGGTGGCGCTCTGGCATTGGAGAGCTACCTGGCCGTTGCAGGTGTCACCCGAGCAGGCTTTGAGCGTGGCCGCCGCCATGGCTCCCTTTCCGATCGGGCACAGTTCGGCAGCAGTGACCTTCCACGGAATTCGCGCTAGGCCACGCTGGCACGTGATCCTCTACGACGCCGGAGACCCACCAGCGTCGCGGGCCCTGATCGTGGTCGATGCAGT
>JAICND010000482.1 GCA_025929005.1 Acidimicrobiia bacterium | reverse complement strand
TTGAGGTGTGCGAATTCAGGATCTGACAACGCCTCCAGGTACCGCTTGTGGTTCTTGTCAAATGTGTGCCATGACCAGAGAATGATGTTCTCCTCGGGGTTGAGCGACAACAGATTGGTCCACCTCTCGCGGTTGCCGTTCCACAACTCCTGGCGTCGCCACATCCTTCCGAAGGTACGCGCTACCACGCGGCGCATCACAAGGGGTCGGGAATAGGCAAGGACCACCACTGTGTCGGCCGCTCCCCACACGAGGTCACGAACCTTCGAGTAGTTGCCGTCCGCTACCCACGCGTCACCGATTATCACCTCAGCGATCCTGCGCCGGAACTCCTCCTCCGGCAGCGGGGTCCAGTTCGGTTGGTGGTAGATGGCGTCGAGTTCGAAATGGGCCACTCCCAGTCGGGCGGCGAGCGTCGCAGCAAAGGTGGTCTTACCCGACCCGGTGGTCCCCACCACTGAGACCCTCCTCATATGGTCCGCGCCAACACCAGGCCGGCCGCCAGGGCCACCATCGACCAGGCCAGCAGTCGCAAGGGCCGCTCCCAGGTGGCAAGGACCCTCGCCTCATCCCACACCTCGACGATGTCGGATCTCTCGAGATGCATTTCGGTCCGTTCGACTTGGCGACGGACATGCCGGGCGGGGGTACTGAGCACCCGCTGCGCGGCCGACACCAGGGAAGCGGCGATGGCCAGCAGCACCGCACTGACAGAGACCATCTCGGTTTGTGCCCAATAGCCGACGAGCGCCGGGAACCCACCCCAAGCCAGGGCGAACCCGGTCGTGGTGTGAAGCCAACCTGGCCGTTCGAGCGCGTAACCGGTGGCGAGGAGGGATCCGATTCCGGCCCACAGCCACACCCAAGGCGAAATGACGGACGCCCCGACCGCGGCTACCACCAGCGCTCCTGCCAGCCCGCCCACACCGAGCGCCCACAAGACCTCGTTGCTCAACTTGGTCCCGAGTGGTCGCCCCTTGAGTTCATCAAGGGAGTGGGCCGCAACGCCTGTCCCCAAGAAGAACGCGACGAGCGTACCGAGGAGTCGTTGCCAATCGAGGGTCGGGGCTAGGGCCGCACCCATCGCGACGTACGAAAGGTGCCAGGCCGTATAGGGGGGATGCAGTATCGCCAACAGATCACCGGCGGTGCTACCCGGTTTGGCGTAATAGGCCGGGTTTTTCATGGCTTCCGGGCCCACATGACCAGGCCCCCTCCCAGCGACATGCGCCGACTCTTCACGTCAGCGAATCCCGCCTGTCGAAAAACGGCTTCGAGGTCGGGATGTCGCCGGTGAAAGTCCTCGATCGAGGTCCGCAAGAACTTGCCAACCTCTAACCAACCCTGGTCGATCAGGCGACCGGCCAAGGGAAGCACTCCATCCGCGTAGGCGCGCCATGGCATATACCAGGTGGTCGGAAGCCCGAACTCGACCATGCCCAATCGACCGCCGGGCTTGAGGACTCTCGCAAACCCGGAGAGACAGGCTGTCGGATCGTCGACGTAACGAAGCAAGTAGCCAAACGTGACCGCATCGAAAGAGCCTGGGCGGAGAGGCAGACGTTCTCCCCTGGCCACGACCCGGTTCGGACCCGGATGCTCGCCAAGCATCGCCCGTGATATGTCGGCTCCCACGACGGTGAGTCCACCCTGCTGGAGTAGACGGGTAATCGAACCGGTGCCGGCCGCCGCGTCCAGAACACGGCAACCTGGGGCCAGGTCCAACCCGGCGACCATGGCCCGGCGCCAACGGTCATCCTGGCCCAAGCTCAGCACCGAGGCCCAGCGCTGGTAGCTCTGGGCAATGGGAGCGAAGAGCTTTCGCGCCGTGTTGTTGGGAGTCACCGCAGCCACAATGCGATTG
>JAICND010000051.1 GCA_025929005.1 Acidimicrobiia bacterium | reverse complement strand
GAACAGCTTTCCGCATCGTGGACACGTCCACACGAATGAAGATCGTAAACCCAACCGGCCGGCGGTCCCCGGGCTTGTCACACCCCGCTGATACCCTCGCAACAGGTGGAAGTGGAACAGAAGGACGCGGGACCGGTTGGCCGGGTCATTGGCACCGAGGATGCCACCCCGCTCGAGTTTTGGGTGGGGGTCGACCCCCAGCGTTTTCTTCAACTCGACGATGTGGTCGCTCTTGAGCGCCACCTCCCCGGAGGAGAGGTCGTCCACATCTATGGGATGGTGGCTCAGGTCCGGGCCCGACACGAGGGCGCCCGCTTTGATTCGGACGTCTTTCTGATCGAGCAGGGTCTGCTGCCTGCCGAGATCATCGAGGCGGCCCAGGTGACGGCCACCCGGTTCGAGCCGGAGATGTTTGTCCCACCTCTCCCGGGTCAACCGGTGCGGGTGGCGACCGGCGACGACCGCGACCGGGCTCTCTTCTTCGACCAGATGCAGCAGAAGCTCCCGGTAGGGCTGTCCCGCAACGGCGAGCCGATGTTCGTCAATCTGGAATTTCTCGATGGGCAGCGGGGCGCCCACGTCAACATCTCGGGCATCTCGGGGGTTGCCACCAAGACCAGCTACGCCACCTTCCTGCTCCACTCCCTTTTCACCTCTGGCGTTTTGGGGGCCAGGGCCGTCAACACCAAGGCGCTCATCTTTAACGTGAAGGGCGAAGACCTCCTCTTTCTCGATCACCCCAACGTCGTCCTCGACGACGACCAGCGTGAGCGCTATCACAAGCTCGCTTTGCCGGCGGAAGCCTTTCGATCGATCGCCGTGTATGCGCCGCCGCGCAGGGGCGGAGCCGCGGTCCCAGACGTCTCCTCCCGCACGACGGGCGTCACCGCTTTCTTTTGGACTCTCGAGGAGTTCTGCCACGGCGACCTGCTGCCGTTTCTCTTCGCCGACGCCGAGGACGACCGCTCCCAGTACACGATGGTCATCTTCAACGTCATGCTCCAACTACGCCGGGCCGCAGGTATCGGCGACGGGGGAGTTCGGATCGAAGGCAAAGAGGTGCGTACCTTCCGGGATCTCGCCGACCTCATCACCGAAAAGGTCCAGAGCGAAGACGATGGACCGGTGTGGGCGGGACCAGCCATCGGCCGGGGTACCGCCAACGCCTTCGTCCGCAGGCTCTACTCGGCAGTCCGCCACGTCGAGAGCCTGATCCGGGGCGACCAGCCCAATCCCGAGAAGCACCGGGTCAGTCTCGACCGCCAGGTGACGGTCATCGATCTCCACAATCTCCACGACCGGGCCAAACGGTTCGTGGTAGGAGTCACCCTCCGGCGGGCGTTAGAGGACAAGGAGTCGGCGGGGCAGTCCGGCGAGTTGCTGTTCTTGGTCCTCGACGAGTTGAACAAATACGCACCGCGGGAAGGGGATAGCCCTATCAAGCAGGTTCTGCTCGACGTGGCCGAGCGTGGCCGCAGCCTCGGAGTGATCCTGGTCGGGGCGCAGCAGACCGCGAGCGAGGTCGAACGCCGCATCATCGCCAACTGCTCGGTGCGGGTGGTCGGACGCCTCGACCCCGCTGAGGCGAGCAGGGAGGAGTACGGGTTTCTGCCGTCGGTCCAACGCCAACGGGCGACCATCCTCAAACCCGGGACCATGCTGCTCGCTCAGCCGGAGATCCCGGTCCCTCTGATCCTCGAGTTCCCCTTCCCCGCCTGGGCCACTCGAGCGTCCGAAGCGGGTCCGCCTCCCGGGCGGGGAAATGGCGACCCCTTCGACGGGCTGACATGAAGATCGTCCACACCGCCGACTGGCACGTCGGCCGGATGATGAGGGGCCGATCACGTGACGACGAGCACCGCCAGGTGCTGTCAGAGATCGCCGCCGTCGCAGCATCGGAAAAGGCCGATCTGACGGTGGTGGCGGGCGACATCTTCGACGCTGCCGCCCCCGGACCCATCGCCGAAGAGATCGTCTACCGCGCTCTGCTCGATCTGGCAGAGGTAGCCCCTGTGGTGATCGTCGCCGGCAATCACGACCATCCCGGAAGGTTGAAAGCCGTGGCGCCCCTGCTCACCCTCGGCCGGATCACGGTGGGAGCGGCTGTGGCCCGGCCCGAGGACGGTGGGCTCTTGGATCTCCCCTCGCTGGGAGCGCGGCTGGCGTTGGTCCCTTTCATCAGCAAACGGGGAATCATCAAGGTCGAAGAGATCCTCCATCTCGACGCCGCTGCGCGTATCGGCGAGTACGCCGATCGGGTGAGGTCGGTGATCGCCGCCCTCACGGCCGATATGACTCCCGACACCGTCAACCTGGTGGTGGGGCATCTGATGGTGGCCGGTGGCCAGACGGGCGGCGGGGAGCGGAGCGCCCATATCTTTGATTACTCGGTACCGGCTCTCGCCTTTCCGGGACATCTGAGCTACGTCGCCCTCGGACACCTGCATCGGCCCCAGCGCATCCCCGCCCCGGCGCCCATCTGGTACTCGGGGTCGCCGCTCCAACTCGACTTCGGCGAGGTCGAAGACCGCAAGGCCGTCCTCATCATCGAGGCCGAACCCGGCCTACCGGCCGTGGTGAGAAGTCACAACCTGAGCGGGGGGCGGCGGCTTCGCACCCTCAAGGGCACCCTCGCCCAGATCGAGGCGATGGCGGGGCACGTCGGCGACGACTTTCTTCGGATCGAGCTCGACGAACCGGCACGGGCCGGGCTCGCCGAGGAAGTGCGCGCAATCATGCCGGGCGCCGTGGAAGTGCGGCTTGCCAGTGTGAGCGCTCAACAGCCAACTGAGGTACCGCGGCGGCTGGGACGAGACCCCGGTGAGCTGTTCCGTGAGTACCTGGCCTCGCGCAAGATTCGGGACGACCGCTTAGAAGCTCTGTTCGACGAGCTGGCGGCCGAGTTATGAGACCCGAGCGACTCACCATGCGGGGCTTCGGGGTGTTTAGTCGCGAGATCGAGGTCGATTTCTCGGGAGTCGATGTCTTTGCCTTGACGGGTCCCACCGGATCCGGCAAGACGACCGTCCTCGACGGAATCTGTTTTGCGTTGTTCGGCTCGGTGCCACGCCACGGCGGTCGGGACGTTGCTCCCATCATCACCCAGGGCCTTAACGAGGCGGCGGTGGCGCTCGAGTTCCTGGTCGGTGAGCAGAAACACACCGTGGCCCGTCTGGTGCGGAAGAACCCCAAGGGGAAAACCGCCAACACCGACGAAGCCACTCTGGAACGGGACGGCCTGGTGCTTGCCACTGGTGCAGATGCGGTGACGGCCGAGGTGAAGACCCTGCTGGGGCTCGACTTTGAACAGTTCACGACCTGTGTTCTCCTCCCGCAGGGAGACTTTCAACGATTTCTCCACGACAAACCGGCTGACCGCCAGAACCTCCTGTCGGCATTACTCGATCTCGGGATCTACGAACGCATCGGCCAGGCTGCCGGCGAGCGGAGAAGCCTGGCCGAGGGTCGGCTGCAGGAGATCGACCTCATGCTCGGAGGCTTGGGCGAGATAACCAGTGAGGTCGAGGAGGATGCCCGTCGGCGGGTAAGCCTCCTGGAAGACTTGCTGAAGTGGGTGGAGGCCACCCAACCCAAGTTGGATCAACTCGAGGCAGAGCAGCGCCAGGCCGCCGCGGAAGCGGACCAGCTTGATCAGTGGCGACAGGCGTTGGCTGGTCTCAGCCCTCCTCCAGATCTGGAGACCCTGTCGGCCGATCGGGCGGAGGTGATCGAGGAGCTCGCCCAGGTCCAGAGTCGATTGACCACCGCCGAGGAGGCTTTGGCTACCACGGAAGCGGTACTGGCGGGTTTGCCGGCGGCCAAACAGTTGACCCAGTGGCAACAGGGATGGACGGCGATCAGGAGTCAGCGGCTCGATCTGACGACGGCGTCTACTCAGCTAGAGAAGGCCCGGAAGTTGGTTGCACGCACCGCGGAAACCTTGGAGCGGGCCCGGGAAGCCAGCCTGGCAGCGGCCGAGCTTCATCGGGTGGCCCATCTCCGGGCGGGTCTGCAGGAGGGGGCTTCCTGCCCCGTGTGCGAGCAGGTCATCAGCCGCCTTCCCGCCTCAGTTAAGACACCGGAGATCGAGGAGACGCGGCGCGAACTTGAAATGGCAGAAGGGGGTCATCGCCAAGCGACCCAGGATGCGATAGCCGCCGAGAAGAATGTGCTGCTGCTGGAAGAAAGAATCGTCGGTCTCGAACGGCAGGTCTCAGAGTCGCCGCCTGAAGATGAACTCGAGGATCGGCTGGCCGGGGTCGAGTCAGCTGTATTAGCGCGCGACCATGCGCGGCAGTCGTTGGAGCAGGTCAAACAGGAAGTTGCCATCGTGGACAACCGGCGTCTCGCTTTGGCCGACCGGGAGCGGCAGGCTCGGCTCTCGGTGCAGGCAGCACGAGACCGAGTCGCCGGGATGCAACCGCCCGCCCTCGACCTGGATGATCCTGTCCAGGATTGGAAGTCGTTGGTCACATGGGCCGAGGCCACCGGACAGGGATTGGAGTCGAGCCGCGAGGCGGCGGCCAAAAAGCAGAGCGAGCTCACGGCTCGCCTCCAACAGAAACTCAAGGAGATGGACGCCAGACTGGCGGCTTCGATGGTGACGTCCGCAGGCCGGCCCTATCGGGATTCGGCGGTCGATGCGCTCACCGCCGCCCGATCTCTGCTCGGGCAAATCGAACAGGCCCGCGCCCAGGCCACCGCCCTCGAGAAGGAGAGGGGTGGTGTCGCCGCCGATCAGGCGGTAGCGGCCCTGCTCGTCAAACACCTCCGCAACGACACGTTTCGCAAGTGGGTGCTGGACGAGGTGTTCGCGGCATTGGTTGTCGGCGCCAATCAGAATCTGGACGATCTGACCCGGGGTCAATACTCCCTCGATATGAGCGGTCGCGAGTTCGAGGTGATCGACAACTTCTCGGCTGGTAACAGGCGGTCGGTCAAGACCCTCTCGGGTGGGGAGACTTTTCTGGTTTCGCTGGCCCTCGCACTGGCGCTGGCTGACCAGGTGGCTGAGGCCAGCGTCGGTGGGGCCCAGATCGATGCCATCTTCCTGGACGAGGGCTTTGGCACTCTCGATGGCGACACGCTCGAGGTGGTGGCGACTGTCATCGCCGAGCTGGGCGCGTCGGGCAAGATGGTCGGGATCGTCACCCATGTCCCCGAACTCGCCGAACAGATGCCGGTTCGCTACCAGTTGGCCAAAGGCCATGGCGGGGCCACCCTGGAGGTGATCAAGGCGTGAGGTTCAGTGTCCAGCCCTGGTCGCCGGAGTATGGGTCAACAGGAGGCGAGGAGATGGAGGCTCCCGCCTCCGACGTCAACGTGGAGGTCGACGCTTCGCGCTGGGCGCCGATCCCGGTGCGAATTGAGCCGGCGTCGGAGGTCCTGTTCGTAGATGGAGTGCGCCGGGTGGACGCCAACCTTTGGATCCAAGAGGATGACGGCACGCCGATGCTGGCGTTGGCAGCCAGTTACGCCGCCGGAGCGGTCCTCTGCAACCGATCTGCCCGTGTCGTCGGCGCCGAGGTTCGGCGGGGCATCTTCACTGCAGCGGCATCGGCTCTCCCGGTCGTCACCCGTCATGCCCGATACGAGGTGCATCCCACCACCGGGGTAGCACCCGAGGAGTTGTGGTTGGGGCTTCAGCAGAGGATGGGCGAGCTGGAAGGAGCGGTGGCTTCAGTTCATGCCGACGCGCCTCTGGTGGTGGTGGACGGGCCGCTCTCACACCGTCGTCATGTCCCGGGAGCTGTCGGGTACGTCAAGACCCAGCACGTCCAGTACCTGCCCCCCACTCTCCGCCCGATCCTCGGTCAGCTGGCGCCGGGCGACCGCACCCCGCTGTTTCTCACAACGACGAGTTGGAGCCGGTTCTCGTGGTATCAGAAGCTCCCCCTGGCGAATCGCGGTCCGATGGACGGGATCGTCCGCTCCGAGGTCACCGCCGACCACGACGTTTCGGTTGCCCGCCGCACCGCTGATCTCACCGCCGCCACGTTGTGCCGGTATGCCAGCGCTGCCCACAAGGAACCGCGGGCTCCTCAGAACCTCTACCCGATCGGCGGGCTAGAACGCCGGCTCCATCATCTCCTGGGCGATCGCGACCTGATGTACCGGTCTTTGCGGGTGGCAGCCTCTCTACTCTCCATCCCATGACAACGTTTGCCTCCATCTCCGAATTGGTCGGTGCGGTCGGCACCCACCTCGGTTATTCCGACTGGCTCGAGATCACCCAGGAACGGATCAATGATTTCGCCGAAGCCACCGACGACCACCAATGGATACACGTGGATCCCGTGCTGGCCGCCTCGGGCCCTTTCGGCACCACCATCGCCCATGGATACCTCACCTTGTCGTTGGCGGTTCGATTCGTGGCTGAACTGTTCGAGGTTCAGGGAGTGAGCATGGGTGTCAATTACGGCACCAATAAGGTTCGATTCGTATCACCAGTCCCGGTCGGGTCAAAGCTGCGGGCCGGGGCAGTGGTCGCGGCAGTAGACGAGATCGGAGGCGGGGTCCAGGCGACCCTCGACCTCACCTTCGAAGTGGAGGGTTCGGAGAAACCGGCCTGCGTTGCACAGGTCGTCTACCGGATGTACGCCTAGGGAGGACCTACACCTCGGCTTTGGCCTCACGGGTCATGAGAGTCATAACGGCATCGCGGGGATGGCGGCCCTCGTAGAGGACCTGGCCGACCTGAACCGCAATCGGCATCTCTACCCCGGACTTCTCGGACAGCTCCAGCACCGCCCGGGTGGTCTTGACACCTTCGGCCACCATCTTCATCTCGGTGATGATGTCCTCCAGTTTCCGTCCCTTCGCCAGGGCCACTCCTACCTGATAGTTGCGGCTCTTGGTGGAAGTACAGGTAGCGATGAGGTCGCCCATCCCGGCCAGCCCCGCGAAGGTGGAGGGTTGACCGCCGAGGGCGACACCGAGGCGGGTCAACTCCGCCAGTGCTCTGGTGAGCAAGGTTGCCCTGGTGTTATCGCCGAATCCCAGACCGGACGACATGCCAGCGGCAATCGCCATCACGTTCTTGAGCGATCCGGCCAACTCGCATCCGATCACATCAGGGTTGGTATAGACCCGGAAGGTTGGTCCCATGAAGGTTCGTTGGATCACTGTGGCTGCCTCGGGGTCGGTCATCGCAGCAACGGCCGCAGTTGGATCGCCTGCTACCACCTCAGCCGCCAGGTTGGGCCCGGTAAGAACACCGATTCTTTCTCCTCGGTGGCGGGGGAGCGCGTCGGCGATGACCTGGGTCATCCTTCGCATCGTGCCTTCTTCGATGCCTTTGGTGAGCGACACGATCGGCAGGTCAACTGCCACGCCATCGATATTGGCCATGACTTCGGCAAAGCCATGGGAGGGGACTGCCATGACGAGGACGGTGGCGCCCGCGGTCGCCTCTTGAAGAGAGGAGGTCGCCCGCAGACCGAAAGGGAGCCGATATCCGGGAAGGTATTCGGAATTCTCTGAACTCGCGTTGATGCGCTCGGCCAGGTCCGGTCGCCGCGCCCAGAGCACCACCGGGTGTTGGCGGGCGGCCAGGGCCGCAACCGCGGTTCCCCACGAACCGGCCCCGATCACCGCTACGTGTTCCATGTCTTTGCAACCTACCGCCACAATGGGTGGATGGCACGGCTAGGCATCGTCGGTTTCACCAACAGCGGAAAAACCACCCTCTTCAATGCGCTGACCGGGCTGCAAGCAGTTACCGCCTCCCATCCGTACACGACGACCGAGCCCAACCTGGGGATAGCCAGGATTCCCGATCCTTTGTTGGAGAAGGTCGCGCAGCTGGAACACTCGACCAAGGTCGTACCGGCCACTCTTGATCTCCTCGATCTTCCGGCCCTGACCCGGACGGGGGAAGGGGCCGGTGCTTCCCTTGCCCTCTT
>JAICND010000278.1 GCA_025929005.1 Acidimicrobiia bacterium | reverse complement strand
TACGTAGGCCTTCCGAGATCGAGTTTCCCACCGGTGTACGCGGATCGAGAGAGCTGAAGGGATCCTGGAAAATCATCTGCATTTGACGGCGGATCGAAAACATGTGTCGCCCATCGAGTTCGGTGATGTCGGTCCCGTCGAACACGATCGAGCCGGCGGTGGGTTCCAGTAACCGGACCAGGATTCGTCCGAGTGTGGTCTTGCCGCATCCTGACTCTCCTACAAGGCCCAGAGTCTCTCCTCGATAGACATCCAGATCCACTCCGGCTACGGCTCGAACCCAGCCCTTGGTGCGTTGCAGAAGACCACCTCGGACCGGGAAGTCTTTGGTGAGGCCCTTGATCTCGACGAGTTTCTCAGTCATCGTCCGCAACCTTCGGCGGTTCCGTCTGCGGTCTTTTGGCTCGCGTCTTGAGACTTCCGTCTTCCTCGTGATAGATCCAGCACCGCACCAGATGACCGTCCTCGACCGGTCGCAGCTCTGGTTTGACTCGGGTGCAAATCTCGAGTCCCAGCTCGACCCTGGACTTGCAGCGAGGAGCGAAACGGCAACCGGGAGGAAGATCAACCAGGTTGGGCACTACGCCCGGAATCACCTCAAGCTCATCTTTGACAGTTCCGAGGGTTGGAATCGATCCAATCAAACCACGTGTGTACGGGTGCAGGGGCTCACGGAAGAGTGGCCGCACGGCCGCTTCCTCGACGATCTCACCGGCATACATGACTGCCACTCGATCGGCCATCTCTGCGACCACTCCGAGATCGTGAGTGATGAGAACAACCCCCATGCCAAGATCGCGATTGAGGCGTCGGATGAGATCAAGGATTTGTGCCTGGATGGTGACGTCGAGGGCCGTGGTGGGCTCGTCGGCGATCAGCAGTTCGGGTCCGGCCGCCAGGGCCATGGCGATCATCACCCGTTGGGCCATCCCACCCGAGAGCTCGTGCGGATATGAGTCGGCCCGACTCTTTGGGTCGGGGATTCCGACCTGCTGGAGAATGTCGAGAACGCGGGTTTCGATGTCTTGTTCGGAGAGGTCGAGATGTAACTCCATCGCCTCAGCAATCTGTTCGCCTGCCCGGTGAACCGGGTTCAACGACGACTGGGGTTGCTGAAAGATCATTGCGATTCGCTGTCCGCGGATCGATGGCATCTCGTCCATCGGCAGCTCGAGGAGATTGACACCGTCGAACCAAACCTCGCCCTCGACCACCTTGCCAGGGAAGGGAACCAGTCTGAGAATCGACAACGAGGTGATGGACTTGCCGCAACCCGATTCACCGACCAGACCCAAAACCTCTCCACGATTGAGGTGGAACGAAATGGCGTCGACGGCTTGCACAATGCCGTCGCTGGTGAAGAAGTGGGTCCGCAGGTTCTTGACCTCGAGCAGGGGCTGGCTCATTGATGGAGTCGCGGATCGAGGGCGTCACGGAGACCGTCCCCCAGCAGATTGAAACCCAGGACAGTGAACATGATGGCGAGGCCGGGGAAAAAGACGAGATGGGGCGCAGAAAAGACTTGATTGCGATCGGCTCCGAGCATCGATCCCCACTCCGCCGTCGGTGGTTGGGCACCCAGGCCTAGAAACGAAAGACCGGCTGCTTCCAGGATCGCACCGGCGACGCCCAGGGTGCCCAGGACAACCAGAGGGGTCAAGGCGTTGGGAATTACCCGGCTGAAGAGGATGCGCCAATTGGAGGCGCCGAGAGCCTTGGAGGCGGCCACAAAGTCCATCTCCTTGATCTGAAGCACCGAGGCTCGCATAACCCTGGCGTATTGAGGGATGGTCACAAGGGCAATGGCCAAAAGGGCGTTGGTCAACCCGGGCCCGAGCACCGCCACGATTGCTATCGCCAGCAACAAGGCCGGGAAGCCAAGTACCACGTCCATTATCCGCATGATGAGGTTGTCGATCCAGCCGCCCCAGAACCCAGCGATAGCACCGAGCAAGGCTCCCACCAGGATCGCCGACGTAACGGTCGTGATGCCGATGGTCAGGCTGACGCGAGCCCCATAGACAATTCGCGAATATTCGTCGCGAGCATTGCCATCGAGACCGAGAAAGTGTTGGGGACGCTCCTCCGGACAACCGAGCATGTGAATGCAGGGCGGGTCCCGACGTTGAATGCCCGGCTCTTCTCCCAATAGTCCTTGCGTTGGGACGTGGGTAGCGAGTAACGGGGCGAACAAGGCCACCAACACCCAGAAGCCGATAATGATCAGACCTGTGACGCCGGTACGACGTCGCAGAAGCCGACGAAAGCCGCTCTTCCACACCGAGACCGGGCGCTCAAGAAACCGCGTCTCTCCGGCCAGGACTTCGAACGCCTCGATCTTTTCGCGCGGGGTGCCGATCATTCGAGCCTGATCCTGGGGTCGAGATAGGCATATGAGACATCCACCGCCAGATTCACCAGCACATAACCGAACGCAACCACAAAGGTGAAGCCCTGTATGACCGCGTAGTCGCGGGCAAAAATGGCTTCTACAAGTGCCCGCCCCACTCCTGACAAGCTGAACACGCTCTCGGTTAACACTGCTCCTCCCAGCAGAAGTCCGAGTTGGAGGCCACCAATCGTCACGACGGGCAGCAGAGCATTACGCAAGGCATGCCGGCTCACCACCCGGCGTTCGTAAGCGCCCTTGGCCCGGGCGGTTCGCACATAGTCAGAACCGAGCACTTCCAACAACGACGATCGAGTGATGCGAGCGATGATGGAAAGAGGGATGGTGGCGAGAGCCACCGCCGGAAGAATCAGGTGTTTGATGGCGTCTCCCAGGATCGCCCACTGACCCGTAATGATGGTGTTGAAGATATAGAAGTTGGAGAGGAATCTGAGCACGGACTCTCGGAAGCTCCCGGGTTCCACGCTCCAGCCCCAAACCTCGTAGAACGGATCTGGACTAACCCCGGCGCTCAGGCGACCAGAGGGGGGCAGCGCAAACGGCGTGTCCTTGAGGACGAGCGCAAACAAATAGGCGAGCATCAGCCCTAGCCAAAAGACTGGCATCGACACGCCGACGTTTGCAGCCGCCATGGTGCCAACATCAATAGCGGAGTTGTGACGCATCGCGGCCAAGATCCCCAAAGGGATACCCACTAGCAGAGCCAGCAGCAGCGCGGCCGTCGACAACTCGATGGTCATGGGCAGCCGCTCGGTCAGCACCTCCATTACAGGGCGCGATGACCGCACCGAATCTCCCAGATCGAATTGGAGCAAGCGCACCAAGTAGATGCCGAGCTGAACGGGGACCGGTTCATCCAGACCGTTGATGCGATTGAAGGTGTCGCACGCCTCTTGTGTTGCCCG
>JAICND010000376.1 GCA_025929005.1 Acidimicrobiia bacterium | reverse complement strand
TTGGGCGTGATGCCGGCGACGCATCGGTCCGCAAAGATCGCGGACGCCGACGAAAGGATGCCGATCGCCTCGAGCAGGTTGTGAACCATCACCGGCATCATCACGTTGAGCTCGAAGTTGCCGTTGGCTGCGCTCCAGGTGATGGCGGCGTCGTTGCCGAAAACCTGGGCAGCCACCTGCATCACCATCTCGGACATCACCGGGTTGACCTTGCCGGGCATGATCGATGAACCGGGCTGTAGGTCGGGCACGTGTATCTCTGCCAGACCGGAGGTGGGACCTGATCCGAGCCAGCGAACGTCGTTGGCGATTTTGAACAACGATGTCGCCACAGTCTTGAGAGCTCCACTCGTCATCACCACCGCGTCTTTGGCCCCCTGCGCTTCGAAATGGTCCACCGCCTCCCGGAGCGGAAGCCCGGTTCGTTCAGCGAGAAGTTCGATGACTTCGGCGGCGAAACCCGTGGGGGCGTTGATTCCGGTGCCGACCGCAGTGCCGCCCAGAGCAAGTTCGCTCAACTCGGGCAGCACTTTCTCGAGACGATCGACGCCCTTGCGGATCTGGGCGGCGAAACCCCCAAACTCCTGGCCAAGGGTCACGGGGGTGGCGTCCATCAAGTGGGTGCGGCCGGTCTTGACGATGTCGGCGAACTCGGCGGCCTTCGCCTCAAGCGTTGACCCCAGTCGATTCAGAGAGGGGATCAAGTCTTCCCTGATGGCGGCGGCAGCAGCCAGGTGGATCGCCGACGGGATGACATCGTTGGAGGACTGCCCATAGTTGACGTGGTCGTTGGGATGCACCTTTCCCGACCCGGAACCCAGCAGCTGAGTGGCGCGATTGGCGATCACTTCGTTGGCATTGGTATTGGTTGACGTGCCCGAACCGGTCTGGAAGATGTCGAGGACGAAATGATCGTCAAGCAAACCGTCGACCACCTCCTCGGCGGCGGCGGCGATGGCGTCAGCGAGATCGGATGGGATCGATCCGTGTCGCCCGGCCACGCGTGCGGCCGAACCTTTGATCTGGCCCAGCGCCCAGATGAAGCGACGAGCGAAGCGGATTCCCGATATCGGAAAGTTGTCACGGGCCCGCTGAGTGGAGGCTCCATAGAGGGCGTCAGCCGGCACGGCTACCTCCCCCATCGAGTCCTTTTCCATACGAAAGTCCATGGGGGGAGGTTATGCCTTGCGGGCTGTCGGTGGTGGGTCGAGCACGTGACGCTCGGTCTGATAGTGCCGTTTCAGCCTGCCCGGCAGGTCGGAGCCGGTCGAGTTGAGGTCGGCTGCCAGGGCAGAGAGAAGGTCGACCAGTCCGTGGAAGTCACTGACATCGATCTCCTCAGGGGACAGGCGCGCCCGGCGCTGGTTTGCCAGCACCTGGTCGATACTGACCATGTTGTGATAGTTGCCTAAAGCCAGACATAAGCCGGTTGCCTCCCATCCCATCGCAACGAAGGCGGTTGCTTCACAGCTCCCGCCACCCATCAACCTGCGTTGGTGGCGGATCTTTCGCCGCTTGGCCACCTCGGCGACCCGGTTGGTGAGATCGGAGCTGAACACGCTCGATCCATCTCCGACCCGGACGACAGGACCACCGCCCACCGGCGCTTCGGGGAGTTCACGAGAGCACTCGATAGAGAGGACCTGGGTGTCGGTCGCAAGGGTGCCAAGATCGCAGGCCGCCAGGGCGCCGACGAAACCCACTTCTTCGGCCCGGGTCAGAAGCACCGAGAAGTGTGACTCATTTGCTTCCCGGGCGCGCACCAGAGCTGTCAACGCGGCTGCCACCCCGGCGAGGTCGTCACAGGCTCGGGCTCGCAGCCGGCCTTGCCTGATACCCAGGCTGGCGGGCGGGAATCTCCAGCGAAGAATGGAGCCGGGAATCACCTGGCCGGGTCCCCGCCACGTAACGGTGGCGAGACCGCCCGTCATGTCTTCGATCCGACCAGTGGTCTGAGGATGTTCGGCTAGCTCCACGGCAGTACCCTTCAGGTACGGTGCCAGCACCCCACCACGCAGCTCGGCCACGGCCTGGCGGGCCGTGCTCTCAATCACCACCAGGGCAGGGTGGTCCATGTGGGCCACTGCGGTCACGGGACGCTGGCGACTGCGACCTCGCATAACGAGGTGAAGATTCCCGGCATCGTCGGTTTTCACCTTGAGGTTCTGGCGATCCGCCCATCGGGTCACCCAGGCAATGACCTCATCCTCCCGTCCTGAGGCGGTGGGCAAGTCGGTGAGGTCCCGCAGCCACTTCGTGGAGAGGCGTCTGGTAAGTGCGCTCACCGCTCGAAGGGAAGATCGGTGAAGAGGTCAGCTGCTTTGGGACGGGGTGGTTCCGCCGCTGGCGGCGCCATGCCGAGACGAGCACGGATCCCGTCGTAACCGGCTTCCTCGAGTTCGTCCGCCAGCTCCGGGCCGCCGCTATCGACGACGCTGCCGTCAATCATGATGTGCACGCGATTGGGTAACACGAAGCGCAGAATCCGTGAGTAGTGGGTGATCATGAGCACGCCTACCGACGGTGAGCGCATCGCCTCCACGGCTGCCGCGACCTGACGGACGGCATCGATGTCGAGTCCGGAGTCGATCTCGTCGAGTAGCGCGACCTTCGGTTGGAGGACTGCCATCTGGAAGATCTCGGACCGCTTTTTC
>JAICND010000138.1 GCA_025929005.1 Acidimicrobiia bacterium | reverse complement strand
GCGCATCCACATGTGGATAGCGACCCCTCCCTACCCGGGCGCGGCACTCCTAAAGCTTCCGAGAGCGCGACGATCTGCCCTGCAATCAAGGGGAAGTGAGCCGATCTTGCTCTCCGTGAAGCGGGAGTATGTCGCCTTTCTGGGGGCCGCGTCAAGATCGCGGAATCCGCCCTTGTTACCGCACGGTAAACGCCAGATTGCCAATTGTGATAAGGGTTTTCCCCAGGCTGAGGTAGACACGAAACGCGTGTGTCGGCCGCGGCCCGGAACGGGTTTTTTTCGCGACATGCGGCTTTGACCTACCCATCGGGCGGTCAGTAACCTTATGCAGTCCACCTTCACCAAGTCTTGACCCTTCCCTCCCCATGAAACGCACATTTCAACCAAAGGTTCGGCGCCGCAAGCGCAAGCATGGCTTCCGGCACCGTATGTCGACTCGTGCCGGACGGTCAATACTCAAGGCCCGGAGGACCAAAGGCCGCAAACGCATCGCGGCCTGACATCCTCTCCCTCAAATCTTCTGACGACTTCAGCCGGGTTTTGTCACTCGGCACTCGTCGGCGGGTAGGCGACATAACCGTGGTGAGGGCCCCGGGGCAACCGGCGCAGGTCCGCGTCGGTTTGGTAGCAGGAAAGCGAACAGGGAACGCGGTGCAGCGAAATCGAGCCAAACGCCGGATCCGCCAGGCGGTCAGAAAGGCGGAAATCCCCGCTGGGGACTATGTGGTCATGGCCGGCCCCGCCACCGTATCGGTGAGCTTTTCCGAGTTGGTTTCATGGCTTCGCGAAGGGTGCCGGGCGTGATGCCCCGTCGAGTTCTCATCGCCTTCATCAGGACTTATCAGAAGCTTTTCAGCCCCCGACTCGGGGCCAACTGCCGGTATCGACCGACATGCTCGAGTTACGCCGCCGAGTCGATCAACCGATTCGGCGTCTGGCGTGGGTCATGGCTGGCGTTGCGACGGCTAGCTCGGTGTCATCCGCTCCGACCCGGCGGTTTTGATCCGGTTCCTGATCGCTGGGTTGGACGCTGATGGGCCAACTGTTCGAAGGCCTGAAGGATGTCCTCGGCGCCGGCCTTGCCTTTTTCTACGACCTGGTCCCCTCGTTTGGCATCGCCATCATCCTGTTGACCGTGGCGGTCAATCTGGTGGTGTTCCCGCTCACGCTTAAACAGACACGCTCGACCAGGGCCTTTCAGGCGATCCAGCCCGAAGTCCGCAGGGTGCAAAAGGAGCTCAAGGAACGCCCGGAGGAAATGCAAAAAGAGCTGATGCGCATCCAGCGGGAGGCGGGAGCCACCCCCGGAGGCTGCCTGCTTCCTCTCCTGGTGCAGTTCCCAATCTGGATCGGGCTGTTTCAGCTCTTGCAGAACCGGGCCAACATTCCCGAGGGCTCGGCTCTAGCAGCGGCCATTGCCCGCGGTGATACCCATTTCCTCGGAATGGAGTTGGGCACGAGGGTCAGCGACGCGGTGTCGTCTGGTGTCGGCCAGGCCATTCCCTATGTCGTCATGCTGGCAATCATGGTGGCCACCCAGTACGTGCAGCAGTGGCACGCCACTGCAGGTCAGATCAAACCCGACAACCCCCAGGCCGCGGCTACCCAGGCGGTTACGCGGATCATGCCGCTCTTTATCGGGTTCGTTTCCTACAACTTTCCGGCTGGATTGGTCCTCTACTGGACTACTTCCAATATTTTCCGGTTTTTGCAACAGATCGTGATTTTCCGGATCGATGGCCGCCCGCAACCGGTGCAACCCACCGAAAGCAAACCTCGCCCGGAAGAGACCCAAAGCAACAACAAGACGAGCCGTCCCCAGCCGGGATCGGCCGAACGGCGCAGACGGCGCAAGAGGAAGTGACAAAGTGGTCGAGTGGGTAGAAGTGCGCGGGAAGTCAATCGAGGTGGCTGTCGCAGCTGCCATGACCGAACTTGGTGTTTCGGACCGAGCTCGAATTGATGTCGAGATCATCCAGGAGCCCGAGAAGGGCTTTCTGGGGATGGGTGGTCGGGACGCCATCGTCAGGGTCAAACCCAAGACCGAACCAGAACGCCGCCGCCGACGCCCGCGTGGCCGGGGTGAGGCGGAGGGGGCGGACCGTCGACCACGGAACCAGGAAGGCAATCGCCAACGTAGTGACCGACAACCAAGTCGAAGCAGTGGGCCCCCCCGGGGGGACGGCGGTGGGCAACGGACGGGTGGAAATCGAGGCTCCAGTGGTCGCGATGGTGGCATGCGACCTCGACCTGTCCCAGTAGAACGTCCTCGGAGGGAGGAAAGAGTGACAACGGCGGATCCCCAGGCCCAAGCGCCGATAGTGGCCGAATTTCTGGAGGGGTTGGTGGAGTCGTTTGGCCTCGAGGGCCAGGTCGATGTGCAGGTCCAGGAGGACGTCATCGTGGCCGTGGTGAGTGGAGAGCAGACCGAGGCCCTAGTTGGAACCAGGGGGTCGGTGATGGAAGCTATCCACGAAATCACCAAAACCGTCCTGCATCGACAGGCCGGCGACACCGCCCGGGTCCGCCTCGATGTGGCGGGATATGCTGAACGGCGCCGACAGGCATTGAGTATTTACGCCGGTCAATTGATCAGCCAGGTGCTCTCAGAGGGCGGAGAAATCATGCTCGAACCCATGAGCGCGGCCGATCGCAAGGTAATTCACGACGCGGTGGCCGCTCACGAAGGGGTGAGGTCCTATTCGGAAGGCGAAGCACCGCGGCGTTACGTCGTTATCGCTGCCACCGATGATGACGAGGGCGATAGCCCTGAGGCCTTTGATGAAGCATCAGGGACCGACTTCGAGGAAGCGACCCCGGGCGACGAGTCAGACACGGACGAATAGACCCTCAAGTTTCACGTGAATCCTTTGCGGGACTCGTTGGAGACGCTAACGGGGCTTCACCCCACGGTCGAGGCTGTTGAAAAACTCACGAGGTTCGGCGATTGGTTGGTGACCGAGGCTATTCCCGCCGGTGGTTTGGGCCCTAACGAGGGCTCAGACGTAGTGAATCGGCATCTCTTGGGTTCGGCCGCGTTTTCAATCGGTTTTCCACAACCGCCCGATACCTGTTGGGATCTCGGTTCCGGTGTGGGACTTCCGGGGATCGTTTTGGCGGTTTTGTGGCCGCAAACGAGGATGGTGCTGGTCGATCGCTCACAAAGACGCTGTGATCTGGCCCGACGGGCTGCCCGGATCCTAGATATTGGGGTCGATGTCGAGGTTGGGGACATTGCCGGGCTAGAGGTTCGGGCAGAGGCGATAGTGAGTCGGGCCACCATTCCTGCCGCCAGGTTGTTGCCCATCCTCGAGAAGTTGCTGGCTCCCGGAGGAGTAGCCGTCGTCAGCGGATCGGACACGGTACCGGGTCCCCCCTTTCTCGCGATAACAATCCCTCAAGGTGTGCTTGATACTCCACCCAAACTCCTTATGATGCGGTCGCCGTGAGCGACACTTCTTCCCGCAGAGCCATCGTTACGGCGCTCGCCAATCAAAAGGGAGGAGTGGGGAAGTCGACGACTGCTATCAACCTCAGCGCGGCCATGGCTCTCCAGGGCCTCCGATGCCTCCTGGTGGATCTCGACCCCCAGGGCAACGCCACTTCGGGGATGGGGATTGACCGAGGCTCGATTACCACATCGATCTATGACGTCCTTTTAAAGGAGATACCGATCGAGGACGCTATCGAGGCGTCATCGGTCAAGAACCTTTTCGTTGTCCCGGCCACCATCGATCTGGCGGGAGCCGAGATCGAGCTGGTGCCGGCCTTCTCGAGGGAGGGTCGACTGCGGGGGGCGTTGACTGAGGTGACCGATTCCTATGACGTGGTGATGATCGATTGTCCACCGTCGCTGGGTTTGCTCACTGTTAATGCGCTCACCGCCGCCGACGAGGTGCTGATCCCCATCCAATGCGAGTACTACGCGCTTGAGGGCCTCACGCAACTTCTCAGCAACGTGGAACGAATTCGTCGCAGTCTGAATCCAACACTGTCGGTGGAAGGGGTGGTGCTGACGATGTACGACGCTCGCACCAATCTCAGCAAAGACGTGGCCGCCCAGGTGCGCAACCATTTTGGGGACCGCACCTACCGAACGGTGATCCCCCGCTCGGTGCGGATATCGGAGGCACCGTCATACGGCGAGCCGATCGAGGCATTTGATCCGATGACGAGAGGAGCCATCGCTTACCGCGAGCTCGGCCGAGAATTTCGTCGTAGACACGGGCTGGATTGAGGAGATTCCGATGAGCACAAGACGCGGTTTGGGCAGGGGGCTCGACTCGCTGATCCCGGCTGGTGAAACATCCACGCCTACAGGATTTGCAGTGATCTCGGTTGACGAGATCAAACCAAATCCGCAACAGCCGCGGACCGGCTTCGACGAAGAGGGTTTGGCGTCTCTAGCGGAATCGATCGCGACGGTTGGTTTGTTGCAACCGGTGGTCGTCCGCCGCGATCTGATGGGGGGTTATGTCCTCGTGGCAGGCGAGAGACGATGGCGAGCCGCCCGCAAGGCGGGCGTTGCGCAGATCCCGGCAGTCATTCGCGAAGGTGACGATTCGGCATCGCTAACAGAGGCGCTGATCGAAAACCTCCAGCGGACCGACCTCTCTCCTCTTGAGGAGGCCGCCGCCTATCGCCAGCTTCTGGAAGATTTTGGGCTAACGCATGACGAAGTCGGGAAGAAGGTCGGAAAGAGCCGTGCTGCGGTAACCAACACGTTGCGTCTCTTGGGACTCCCAGCGGTCGTCCAGGGAATGTTGGAGAGGGGCGAACTGGCCGCCGGTCACGCCCGGGCGCTGGCCGGTCTCGATGATCGCGCCTTCACCGAACACGTCGCCCGGCGAGCTGTCGCCGAAGGCTGGAGCGTTCGCCAGGTCGAGGACGCGGTGCGCCTGCGCAAGGGTGAGGCTCCTTTGACCCAACGCCGGCCTCGATTGCGCGAGATCCGCCCTGCTGAAATCGTGGAACTGGAGATGCGGTTGGCGGATCGTCTCGGCAACCCGACCAAGGTGGAGTTCCGCGGCGGTAAAGGGACGGTCAAAATCAAGTACGGGAGCCTGGAGGATCTGGAGAAGCTCTACCGGAAGCTGATGAAATAGGGCCCCTCCCGGCTGCGCACCTACTCCTTGGGGCTGGCGAAGAAGCCTTCGAGCGCGGCCACCACCTTGCGACCAGTGTCAGCTGCCAGATCGGTGCGGGCCACGATTACCGCCGGCGCTCG
>JAICND010000108.1 GCA_025929005.1 Acidimicrobiia bacterium | reverse complement strand
GAGGTCGGGAGGTGGCCGCGTTGCCAGTATTGCCGACCGTTCCCAGACTGGCCCCCGCCGCGACCCGTCCGGAAGATCCCATAGTGTCCAGGTGGGTGCCGATGTAGGTGTTGCCGTCATCGCCCCTGAGCCAGAACTGAAGTCCGCCGAGACGGCCGTCGAGATACGTCACTTCCCCTGAGACGGGTGCGTAGACCGGTGTGCCTCGGGCAGCGAAGAGGTCGTTGCCTTCATGAGTCCGGCCCCCTGACCGAGGAAAGCCCCAGTCGTTGATGAACTTGGCGCCATCAACGGGGCATCGCCACCCGGAGCCAGCACCAGGGATTGTCAACACCTGGCCGATCCTGATCACGTTCGGATTGGAGAGGCTATTGGCGGCGGCGATGGTCGACACGGCGATGCCGTACGTCGAGGCGATGGAAGCCAATCGATCGCCCACCTTGACTGTGTAAGACGCCGAGGTTGGGGCAGGATCTGCCACGAAGCCTGCCCCTGAAAGTTGAAGCGTGGTGCCGATATAGATCAGTCCGGGATTGGTTATCCCATTGGCTGCCGCCAACGATTCCACCGTGGTGTCAAAACGGGCGGCGATGGCAGCCAGAGAGTCGCCTTTCTTGACGGTGTAGGTGGCTACGGCCGGCGGCGTGATTGGCGCCGGGGAGTTCGAGATGGTCAGTTTGGCGCCGATCTTGATCAGGTTCGGGTTGGAGATCTCGTTGGCCGCGGCAATGTCTGCAACGGAAACGCCGTACTCCGCCGCGATCTCACGCAGGGTCTCACCTTTTTCGACCTGGTGCGTGATCGTTTGACCGGGGATGGCCAGCTGCTGTCCGATAGTGATCCAGTTGGGATCGCTGATGCCGTTGGCGGCCGCCAACTCGGCAACAGATATTCCGAACTCTGAGGCGATCTTGGTAAGGGTGTCGCCCCTTTGCACCACGTAATCGGCGCTGGCCGCTACCACCGCGAACGCCAGTGCCAAGACGGTGACAATGGCACGGGTCTTGATCGACATCCGCACCTTTGTTGATTGCTGTCGGGCTGATTCAGCACTCGCAGGCGAGGCCTCGCTGGCATGAGCCATGCCACCCTCCTGATCCGGCCCCTGCCCGCCCGGACCCGGCCAGGCTAACGCGCCATTCCGAGATGGCCAACCTTCCCCCAAGTCACACCTTCGTTGTGGCCCGCAATTGACCACAGGCGGCGTCGATATCACGGCCCCGGGTATCTCTAACGGTGACCGCCACGCCGTAAGCACGAACAAGACGCACGAAATCCTTGATGGTTGCCTGATCGGAGGGTCTGTCCGGGCTGAGGGGAGTCGGATTAAGCGGGATCAGGTTGACGTGTGCTTTCAATCGGCGCGCGATCTCACCCAATCCGTGCGCTTGGTCGGCGCCGTCGTTGACAGAACTGATCATGGTCCACTCGAGGGAGATTCGTCGTCTCTTCTTCTCGAAGTAGTTGCGGGCAGCATCCTCGACTTCTTCCAGTGGGTAGCGCCTGTTGAGAGGGACTAGATGGTTGCGAAGCTCGTTGTCGGCGGCGTGAAGGCTTACGGCCAGATTGACCGGCCAGGGCTCATCGGCCAGCCGCTTCATTCCCGGGACCAGTCCCACGGTGGACACCGTTACGGAGCGGGCCGACATTCCCATCACGTCGATAATCCTGCGCAGGGCTTCTCTCACCCTGTCGTAATTGGCGAGCGGCTCACCCATACCCATGAACACCACGTTGGTGAGGTGATCGGGGGCCCCGGGCATGCCAATGAGGCGGAGAAACCCCTGGGCATAAGCAACCTGGGCAACGATCTCTCCTGGTTGGAGATGGCGCTCGAAGCCGAACTGACCGGTTGCGCAGAATGTGCAACCAAGAGCGCAGCCGGCCTGACTCGAAACACAAAGGGTGGCGCGCCCCGGGTAGGCCATCAGCACGGCTTCAATGGCGACTCCATCCGGAGTCCGGAACAACCATTTGCGGGTGCGGCCACCATCGGCGCTTCGCTCGATTTCGACCCGAAAAGGCCACAGGGTGTCAGCCAAGCTCTCGCGAATCGAACGGGGAAGATTCGTCATCGACCCTGTCTCGAGTACAGGATGGACATAGAGCCATTCGCGCAGCTGTTCGACTCGATAAGCGGGCTCTCCCTCAACCAATCTGGCGAGATCCTCTGGATTGTGGAGATAAGGCATTCAGGTGCTCATGGTACGGGCACGGCCTGTACCCCTACACTCGCTCGGGTTCATGGCGACATCCACTAAGAAGGGATGGACCCGAGGTCCATTCGGCTATCGCGACGCGCAACTCGAAGGTGCCGACTTCACAGCTGCCCTCACCTTGTTCGTGGCCGGCATTCCTGCTCTGTTGGTCGGCGCTGACCTGGCTGCCCGCGGCATCGGGTTTAGCCAGCTCATTCTGGCCGCGCCCATCGGCGTCCTCTTGGGTGCGGCCATTGTTGGTCTCATGGGTCGCAAGGCGTCCGCCAGTGGCGCACCGTCTGTTTATCTGTCACGACCCGCCTTCGGTTCTCTAGGGGCAATTCCCCTAACCCTCGTGAGGTTGGTGCTAACCGTTGCCTGGGGAGCGGTCATCCTTTCTGTTTCGGGCGAGTGGCTATCGGCGGCGGTTGCCACAATGGGCTTGACGCTTCCCGAGGTGGTAGGGCCAGCAGTGGTTGCGGTCCTGGGGATCCTCCTCCTCACCGCAGGCCCGGCGTGGATGGTCCACGTTTTTTTGCGCCGCCGGCTGTTTGCCATCGCAGTGGTCGTAGTTGTGATAGCGGCGTGGAGAGTGCTTGACGGGACTGCTGGAGAGCAAGGTCAGCCACTGATCGGGGGCTTCCTCAATTCCGTCGACGAGATCTTTGGCCTCGGGCTGTTGTGGCTGACGGTGGGCG
This sequence comes from Acidimicrobiia bacterium, assembly GCA_025929005.1. Lineage (GTDB taxonomy): Bacteria > Actinomycetota > Acidimicrobiia > Spongiisociales > ZC4RG35 > JAICND01. The sequence goes on along the minus strand of JAICND010000108.1, from coordinate 3,149 downwards.
GTGACATCGGCGGCTATGGACATCGCGAGGAAGACACGGCCACCGGCCTTGGCTTTGGCTTCGCCGTGGCCGCTCTTGTGTTCGTTTTAGGGGGCGCCTCCATCGCCGCCAGACTCGGAGGGTTTCCGGTCGACCTGACGGTCGTAGGCGCCGGCATCCTGGGAGGAGTCATCGCTCTTGTCTGGGTGCCGCTGATGGAAACTGACGGGTTCGGCGGGCTGGCGGCCTCGGGAGGATTCGCCCTCGAGTCACTAGTTCCGGGGATACCTCCGCTGGTGCTGGCCATGCTGGCCGCGGCCGGCTCCGCCGCGGGAGCAATCCTGATTCCGCTGGAAGAACTGCGGAGTTGGGCGGCACTAGCCAGCGTGCTTTTCGCCCCCGCAGTAGGGGTGATCCTCGCCGACGCCTACGTCCTGCGTCCCGGGAGCTACATGGCGGATCATCTCTACATGTGGCGAGGGGAATACGGACTTCTCAATGTTGCCGGAGTTTTGAGTTGGGTCATGGGTGGACTGGCAGCGCTGCGGATCAGACCGCTCGGCCCTCCCATGGTGCAAGACGTCATCACCCCGTTCTTTGGTGAGGGGATTCCGGATGTCCCCGTCCTGCTGATCGCCGTCGCTGGCACCGGCATCCTCTACCTCGGATTGGGCTGGGTAGTTCTTCGGCGCCGAGCCGGCGTTTACCGTCTCCGCGGAGTGTGACCTAGCTCGGCTGGGCCGACCGCTCGGCGTGCCCATCGCTGCTCACAACCCGGAATGTGGGCGGTTGTTCTTCACGGGTGGCGGTGATCGAAATGAGCCGATCTCTCATGGCCCACGCCAACCCGGCCAGGCCACCAACCACTGCCAGAACTCGAAGGAACCTCTTCATTCGGACAAGGGTACCCCGGCCTCACCAGTCCCTGATGAAGGCTGGTGGGCTCTATGGTGGCTGTGATGAAGGTCGACTTCTATCTCGCTCCTACATCGCGTCTGCAGGAGGTCCCTGAGGAAGCGTATCGCGCCGCCAGGTTGGGTTACGACGGGTTCTTCACAGCCGAAACCAGTCATGACCCCTTCCTGCCCTTGGCCCTTGCCAACCGGGCGGCCCCCCAGCTCGACCTGGGGACCGGCATCGCAGTTGCGTTTCCCCGATCACCGACGATCTGCGCCCAAACGACCTGGGACCTTGCCGCGCTGAGCGACGGCCGCTTTATCCTCGGCCTCGGCACTCAGGTCAAGGGTCACATTGTCCGCCGGTTTGGGGGCGAGTGGCTGCCACCCGGACCCCGCATGCGTGACTACATCCTGGCTTTGCGAGCGATATTCCGCGCGTGGCAGGACGGCACTCCACTCAGTCATAACGGTGAGTTCTACAAGCTGAGTCTGATGACACCTTTCTTCAACCCGGGACCGATTGAACACCCCGATGTACCGATCGCCATCGCCGGGGTGGGCCCATATATGTCGAGGCTGGCCGGGGAGCTATGTCAGGGATTCCACGTTCATCCGTTTCACACGGTTCGCTATCTGGACGAGGTGGTCCTTCCCAACATCGCCAAGGGCGCCGCCGGTGCGGGGCGGAGCCTCGAAGACGTGCAGAGGATTACGACCGTGTTTGTGGTCACGGGCCGAAACCAAAGCGAGATCGAGCAAGCGATGGAGCCGGTCAGAAGCCAGATCGCCTTTTATGCCTCGACTCCCAATTACGCGGGAATCCTGGATCTCCACGGCTGGGAGTTCGGTGAGCAACTCGGTGCACTAAGCCGACGCGGGAAGTGGGACGAGATGGCTCAACTGATTCCCGACGCGGTAGTCGACGAGGTGGCAGTCGTCGCTTCGCTTGATCAGCTTGGTCACTCGATCAGAGCCCGGTATGGCGATCGAGTCCAACGCATTGGCTACTACGCGTTGGAGAACGATCGGGGCTGGTCGGACGAGGAGTGGACCGCCCTGGTGGCGGCCACCCGCCAATAACCTGGACATGCAGATCGCCCTCACAACCACAGGACGGAAGAGCGGCCGACCCCATCCTGTCACCCTTTACGCCTTTGAAGATCAGGGCCGGTTGATCGTGGTCGGCTCCTACGGAGGGGCGCCCCGGGACCCCGACTGGGTTGGCAACCTTCGGGCCCACCCACGGGTCCAGGTTCAAAGGGCTGGACGTCAGGACGAGATGCTGGCGGAAGAAGTCACCGGCCCGGACCGTGAGCGCGTATGGGAGCTCGTCACCGCGGCCTTTCCCATGTATCAGTCGTATCAGCGTCGGACCAATCGCACGATTCCACTGTTTGCGCTCGCCCCGGTCGAAGCTGGTTGATCGCCTAGGCAACCGCCGCCGCGGTGGTCGCAACGCGGGGATCACCCGCCGCGGTTCGCAGACCGTCGTCGGAGATGGTTATCACTGAAATCGGGCCCCAACCAGCTTGAGCATCCTGACGCCGGGATACCAGATGTCCCATCTTGCGCAGACCCTTTTCGATTTCCGGACTCGCACCCGGCTCGATGGCAACCACGGGGGAGCCTGCGGCGAATGGTTCGATCATCCAGCGCGGTCGCGATTGCGCATCGCCGGGCTCGATTCCAGCCTGGAACAGCCGGATCGCCATCTGCAGCAACAACTGCGGTTGGTGGTCGCCGCCGCGCGTTCCCAGAAGTGCCGCCAGCCGGCCCTGTTTGGTCCACAAGGTGGGGGACAGGGTATGGAGCGGCCGCCGACCGGGCGTCAGATGGTTGGGATGTCCGGGGCGAAGATCGAAGCCCGCCCCGCGATTATGGAGGAAGAATCCGGCGGCTCCTGCCCCGATGCCCGAGCCAATCCCCATGAAGTTGGACTGAATGAATGAGACTCCCAGCCCCTCTGCATCGATCGCACATAGATAGGCCGTGCCCCCCGGCCGCGGCGTTGGCGGGGTGAAGTCAGTAGTGCGGTCCCGGTTGACCATCGCGGCCCTGGTGCGCAACCGTTGGGGAGAGATCAGATCGTCGGCAGTAAGAGGGGCGGTGGCGGGGTCGCTGACCACATCATCCCGATCGACTGCCATCGATCGGTACGACTCGATGGCCAGATGCCAAGCCAACGAAGACTCGGGGTCGTCGGGAGGGTCAAGCTGGGTCCACACACCTAGGGACGCCAGCGTGAGGTAGCCCTGCGAGTTCGGCGGAATG
>JAICND010000001.1 GCA_025929005.1 Acidimicrobiia bacterium | reverse complement strand
GAGACGTAGGGCTTGCCGAACCTCGTGGCGGACGGGATCGTCGTCCTCGTGTATTCGGCTTGTACCGTCCTCACGTTGGCCGGTCCAATTGGCGCCGACTAGAAAGACCGCCGCATCTGATTCCGCCATCCACTCAATGAGCGTTTCTTGCCAGCGGTCACCGACAATCAAGTCGTCCTGATCTCGGAGGACATTGTTGCTTCCCAGGTCTTCACGTAGCCGAGCCGAGAGTTCTGTTGCGAGATCGCTGGTGTCCTCTTTGCGATAAGAGATGAACACGGTCGGGCCTGAACGGACCTCCTCAGCAGAATGCCAAGCATCGCTCCCGTCGATTTCGTCACCTCTGCTCCAGATCGATCCTACGTGATCCCGATTCCGCAGCAGTGTTGAACTTGGTCCGGCGGAACGAGCGGCGAGAACGTCTCTTCGGATCCTGGCACGACGAGATAAGACTTTGAGCGAAGAGGTCAACCGACCAGTCGACACACGCGCTGGGGCTGATCAGTAGGTTCGTGGCTGAGAATCGTCGCTCGGACGACTCAGGTCGCCGCCTCGACTCGCAGCCTGACGGTGGCAAGGCGGGCAACCTGAAAGCTCAACGCCAGCAATACCAGCGCTCCCAGGACGTGGATGGAGGCGAGAACCTCGCCCCGAAACGAGGTGACCCAGATCGGCTGCATGAAGGCGACCACTGCAGTGGCCACGGCCCACCAGATCACAGCCTTCCCGGCACGGCTGATTGCGGCCAAGATGATAAGGAGGATGGGAGTCATGTGGACGGCGATGTAGCCGAACTCCGTGTGCATTTCCATTCCTTGGCCGCCCAGTTGGGGTAGACCTAGTCCGGCAAGGAAAATCTGGACGACTACCGCCGCCAGGTATGCCCAAGCCAACACCGCAAATGCCCTACGCAAGACCGTCATCTCATCTCCAGGCAGCCCGGGCGGAACGTTAGTTGTCACAGTAAGTGAGGGAAGGGTGGCCGCAACCCGGCTCATGTGGGGGCGATGCCGAGGTTTCTGTTGATCCCCTGTCACCCACTTGGGCTCTTTGATGGTCTACTTGGGTGAGAACGATGAGTCCGGTCACGCCGCCCGATGTCGACCACGAGTTCACCGCCTTCTTCAAGGAAATGGAGCCACGTCTGTCCTATGCGCTGGCAGCCGCTTACGGGGTCGAGGTAGGGAGGGAATCAACTGCGGACGCGATGGCCCACGCCTGGGAACATTGGAGCAAGCTGCGGGGCATGGACAACCCTGGTGGCTATTTGTATCGGGTCGGCCAGTCAAGAGCGCGACGTTATCGCAGGTCCGGACCGCTGTTCCCGGTGGCGTTGGTTGGAGGATTGCCTGACGTGGAGCCAGGTCTGCCCGCAGCGTTGAACTCTCTTTCGACGGCGCAGCGAACCGCAGTCGTCCTTGTCTACCTGTTGGGGTGGAGCGAACGAGAAGCAGCCGATCTGCTCGGTGTCGATCGCTCCACGATTCGACGTCACCGGGATCGGGGCCTTTCCAAGCTGCGCAGGGCGTTGGAGGTGCCTACCCATGCCTGATCTCAGGACTCAACTGGGCGACTACCTCGACCATGTTGTGGAACGCCTCACCGTCGAGGACATTTTCGAGCATGGAGCCGACATTCCGCTCCTCGAGCCTGCTCGACCCCGAACCCTTTCCCGGAGCTTGCCCGGCTGGCTGTACGGGGTGGGAGCAGCCCTGGCGATACTCCTGGTCGGGGCTGTCGGTTTCCTGGCCGTCAACCGAGCAGTCCCGGATGGAGAGCAGATCGTGGGGACCTCGACAACGGTGGACACGAATCTTCCCCCCGAGCGGGGCCTTGCGTACGGCACGCGCTCGTTGACCGTGGACGGAGTTCCCTTCTCATTCACTGTGACCGCATCCGGATGGGAGCTGTTCGGCGACATTCACCTCTCGAAGAGCACTCAGGGGCCACAAGGTGCTGAAGCCCTCATCTTCTGGTCGAAATATCCCGAAGGGGCCCATGCCAGTGCATGTGCCAGCCTCCCGATTTGGCCGGCCCCTTACACGGCCGCCGATCTAGCCTCCGCGGTGGCGAACCTGCCTGGCATCGAGCTGGTGTCGGGGCCCTCGGACGTCATCGTGGGGGGGCTCGCCGCAAAGCACGTCGAGCTGATCGTTCGCGAAGACGTCGGCTGTGATCCAGGATTCTTCTTCAACTGGAGAGCAAAGATGGATGGTGCTCTCTGGGACAGGAACTATCCCGGCGACACCATCAAGGTATGGATCGTTGACGTGGACGGGACACGCCTCTTCATCGCAGGTGAGACACACACCGACGCCAGTCCCGATATCTGGGAGGAGATCCAGCAGATCGTCGACTCGATTCGCTTCGACTAGTCATCACCAATCGAAGCCGTTGGCCCGTTTCACCATGCCGACTCAGTCAGGTGTGGAGATTCACAGGACCAAGGAGGAGGCGGAGCGCCGAACCCGATCACGCATAGTCCGGTCACGAACATGTCGCGCATGGAGGTGTGGCAGTAGGCGCTGATCGATCCGCTCACCTGCACACCACCCCTCAGCAAGAACACCTCGCCGATCATGAGAATGAGCGGCAGGAATCCCAATGATGCCGCCCGTGGCGCGGATCGGGAGGAGGGACAGGGCGTATGGTACTGCAGAATTGCTGCGGTCGGTCAGGTCGTCGGGACCTTGAGAACGTCGCTTGTCAGTTCGGACATTGGTCATCTCACATGATGGCTGGGGTTGGCTCGACGGTCACGGTCTCGGACCCGAGAGGGATTGGATGGTCCGTCAAAAGAACGATATGAACCCGGAGAAAGGAGTGGATCATGGAGACGAAGGTTGAGCGCTTGGAGGCATTCCTCGATGCTTATGCATCGAGAGACGTGTCAGCAATACGCGAGTGTTTAGCCGACGATGCCGTCTGGCATGTTGGGGGGACTCATCGCCTGAGCGGCGATTATCGGGGTGCAAGCTCGATAATCGAGTACTTCGAGCAAGTCGGCGAGGAGACGAAAGGGACACTCCATCTCGAACCCCTGGAGTTGATCGCCAATGACGAGAGAGGCGCCGCTTTCCTACGTGTTACCGGCGACCGCGCCGACCAGCATCTGAACGTCACCATGGCCGAGGCATTTCAATTCGACGATGACGGCCGCATCAAGGAGTTTTGGGCCCATGCCACAGATCAGGACTCCATCAACCGCTTCTGGAGTTAGCAGACACGATGGGTGAGAAAGCAGACAGGCTGGCGGAGGCGATGGCCTTGGTCAGCCAAGGAGATGTCGAAGGGTTCGGCGACTTATTGCTGGCCGACCACGTCATTTGGCACTGGCCAGGCGCCAGCACGGTCAGCGGCGATTATCACGGCCGGGCAGCGGTCCTCGATCTGCTGCGCGGGTTCCACTCGCTTACCCAAAACCGGTTGAATGTCGTTCCGATTGACCTGCTCGAAGGAAACGAACATCTCATGTCGTTTACCCATGTGACCGCGGAAAGCGACGACGGGAAGCTCGACGTGGTCATGGCGGACGCTATGACCTTTGACGATTCCGGTCGAGTCATCGAATACTGGACACTCTCTAACGACCAGAAAGCCGTAGACGCTTTCATCGGTTAGATCTCAGGGTCGCCAGACCCTCTAGAACTTCCCTCTGGGTGCGCGGGACGGGTCCCCACGTGCCCTGGCGGGTTAGGTCGGCGAGTCGCCCTCCCTTTGCAGATTCTTCGGGGGTGTTCTGATGGACTTCCTCGTCTTGTGGTACGGCTGGGCCGTATCGTGCCTTTATTGGGGTGTGAGAGTCGAGGGACAGCGATGGTGACCGAAAAGCCCGGGGTCGATTCGTTCACCCAGTTCGTTGTCGCCAACGAAGCACGGCTCCGGCACGCACTGATAGCGACATGTGGTGGGGAGGCGGGCCGGGAAATCGCACAAGAAGTCCTCGCCTATGGGTGGGAGCATTGGGAGCGCCTTCGGAGCATGGAGAACCCGGTCGGATACTTGTATGTGATGGGCCGGAACCGGAGCCGTCGCCGCCGTCGATCCCGGCCAGTGGTGTTCAGCGAGGTTCCGTTCGACCGCACTCCCCACGTCGAGCCTGCTCTTCCCAAGGCATTGGCGGCTCTCTCGACACGGCAGCGGACCTCTGTCGTGTTGGTGCACTGTTTCCAGTGGACGCTGAGCGAGGTCGCTGAGGTGATGGGAATCTCCAAGACGGCTGTGCAGAACCATTTGGAGAGGGGAATGGCATCTCTCAGAGCCAAGATTGGAGATGTTCCATGATCAGCTTGGAGCAACAGCTCGCCGATTACGGGCAACTGCAGGATGAGCTGTTTGGACCGATCAGTATCGACGAGATTTCCAGCCCCATTGTGCCTCCGGGCACAGTCGGGATTGGCAATCGGCCACCGCAGACGAGGTTGGGACGGGGGATCGGTTGGGCGGTGGCCGCGTTCGTCGTCGTTGTTCTTGCCGTGGGTGGGATGTATTACGCCTTCCGGGGAAGTGATGGCCAGGTGGTCGATCAAACGACCGTGCCCACCCCGACAACGATCCTCGCGCCGGAACCCGAGTCCCCAGTCTCAGGCTCAATGTGGCCCCAATCGAATTTGGAGGAGGTGCGTGAGGCCCAGGAGCGAGCCGACGCCGGCGATGCCGACTACGTCTGGCAGCTCGACACCACGCTGGCCGAAAATGGCGATCCGTGGGGAGCGGAGATTTTCGCCCGGTTCATCGAGGAGGAGCTGGGCTGGGAGGCCTGGGAGGCCGGTGCGTTCGATGGATGGATCGGCGAAGACAACGATGGATGGATCGACGAAGGTGGGGGACGCTACGAGCAAGTCGTCTTCATCCGTTGTGCGCCCGGCGAGACCAACCCATTGAGCCGGGTGTACGCGGAGGTACCACCCGAGATCCGCCGGTGTGCGCCGACGATCGACGAGTTCAGCTACGAGACGGTGGGTATCAGTGTGTCCCAGCCCGGCCTTCGGGGTCCTTCGGGTCTCTGGGTGGTGACTCGATGGGAGACTCTCCAGCCCAAGTCCCCTGAGACTCTCGGGGAACTCCTCACCCCAGACCTCTTGGCCGGGAGACAGGTCGAGCAGGTCGTCCCGCCATCCGACACTGGACTAGCAGCTCTCCTGGAGGGGTTCCTGCAAGCCCGGGTGGACGGCGCAGGGGCCGAGCAGTATCTGCTCCACGAGCCAGAGGAGTGGATCTTCGAGGATGTGCCGCTCCTGTATGCCACGACCAGCGGCGCACCCTTTGAGCGCTTCGAGACCGAGCAGGTGCAAGGCCCGCGCTGGCCGACCGGAAGGATTCTGGTCAGGGTGAGGCTGTTCGCCGAGGGTGGGAACGTCGTCGAGCAGTTGTTCCATGTGGTCCGCAGTGATGGAAACCTCGGCCTCGTGTACGGATACTTCGACGACGTACTCCAGAGCACCGAAAACGGGCAATCCGTGAACATCATCCTCGATGACGAGGTGACCTTCGCCACGGCCCCCCCGTGGAGAAGGGCACTGGTTGACCCCTCCGACGCTTCCGACACTCACATGAGGTTTCAGGCGGGTCGAGAGGAGTTCGTCGTGATCGGGACCGATCCCCTACCGGCCGGCGCGGACTGTGAGAACGCCTCGGCGCCCGCCGATGCCGAGACGCTGGCTCAGAGCATCATGGCCAACCCCGACTTCGAGACCACCGGGGCAGTGCCGGTGCGCATCGCGGGTCTCGACGGGCTGCAGTTGGACGTGGACGTTGACTACAACCCCCTCTCGTGTTCCGGCTGGTTCGGACCAGATCAGCTCGCTCAGTGGCGGACGCGCCTGTACCTGATCGACTACCCCGGCGAGTCGGCCCAGGTTCTGGCTATCGCGGTCATCTCTCCGGAGACCGACTTCGAGCGGGTGACCCAGGAGGCGACACCCATCGTGGAGTCCCTCGAGATCGATACCCCCTGAAGGCGACGGAACGGAAGGGGTTATGAAGCTTCGACTGGGTGGGTTCTCGTTGTGGCGCTGCTGCTCGAGCTGGTCGCCTGAGGAACTGATGCAAGAAGAGCCGGCTGATCACATCCCTCTCCTCGTCCGAAGATGACTGGCCTGAGATTCTCGTGAGGAGCTTCACCGAGACGAGGATTGACTATGCCGAGTCAGAGGGATGCCAATCAGAACCAGTGGGATGTAATGCAGGCCGGGGTAGTACATGTCGTCTCTGGAGATAATGACCAAGGTCACCAGCCAAAGGACGTTCCAGACGATAACGGTCCAGGCGACCCAGGTGCGAACCAGGCCACTACCGAGTAGCCCGGCGCCGATGAGCGCTTCACCGACGAAGAGCAACGAGGCGAAAACCGCTCTGGACGAGCGCTAATCCGGCGCGATGCTCGACCGCCCGCCCGATGTCAATTCTCGATACCCGCACGACACTTCGGCTCCGGCACCTGAACGCCCTCTCTCCCCGCGGGTTTAGCTAGCAGCGTTGACGCGGTCGGGTTTGCCTCCGGGGGTTGGCGAAGGCGCTGTGCCCGTGTCGGGGTCGTGTTTGACCCTTAACATGCTGACGGCATGACCGACCACGAAGACTTCCTGCGCTGGGTCAAGACCGAGCTGTACGAAGCAGAGCTCGCCCTACACAACGGTGACGCGAGCCGACGCCGGGCTCTCTGGTCTCGCAACGAGCCAGTGAGTGTCCTGGGTGCGTTGCGTAACGCCTTTGGACAGCGTGAGATCGACGAACTCTTCTCTTCCCTCGAGAGGACCTTCTCCAAGTGCACGTCGCACACGTTCGAACTGCAGGCGTACGACGTGGTGGGCGACATGGCCTACACCGCCGGCCTTGAGCACACTTCGTGCTCCATCGACGGTCAGGCGGGCAGCTACACCTTACGGGCTACGCAGGTGTATCGCCTCGAGGAAGGCGAGTGGAAGGTGGCCCACCGCCATGGCGATATCGTGAGCGAGTGACGGCTCCGCATCGGCCGGTGGTGAACCCGCCTGGACTCTGAGCAGTTTTCCGTTCTGTGAGATCTCGACTGTGTCACCGACGACTCGGACTTCGACCGCTCCCGGCGGTGGGTGTTGCCGACCCGGTAGCCGACACCGGCGAAGCTGATACCACCAGGTCTTGCTCGTGGCTGCCGACCCCGCTTCGGTGCGGGCGCTGAACGGGCGCTGGGATTCGACCGGCCAACCACCTCACCGCTGGTCTCATAGGGCAGTGGTGAGGTCGGGACGACTTGTCCCTCAGCCCCCAACCCCTTTCCTTCATACCGGCGGCGCCACCGGTAGAAGGTCTGACGGGCACCAGTTCGTTCCCGACTCGGTGCAAGCTCATCCGTAATTGGGATGCTCCCGAGTGTTTGAAGCCGTTGGTCAGTCTTCCGACACTCGAAGTAGGCAGTCGCCTCCACAGGAGCATCTAGTCGGCCGATGCAATCAACCTTGGCCGTCACGGGGATGGGTACTCGTTCCGCCAGGGAATGAACGGCCCCGCTCCAGCCCATCCTCGGTGAGGATGGCTGGGGTGGATCCCCCTGGCGTGTTCTCGCAGCTCGGACATGGCTTAGCTTCAGCCATTTGGCCAGGCTGCTCGCGCAATCGTTTGTCTAAGGTCCCTGGGATGCTTGAGTCGACTATGCGAGCCATGGTGTTGGAGGAGTTCGGTGGCCCCCTGGTCCTCTCGGAGATCCCGATTCCTCGCCCGGCACCGAGCGAGGTGCTCGTCCGAGTGAGAGCCTGCGCCGTTGACCGCTTCGACACCGCCATCCGGGCGCAGGTGCGGGAGCGGGCCAACCTTCCGCTCATCCTCGGCCACGAGATATCAGGCGAGGTGGCGGAGGTGGGATCCGGAGTCGAGGAGTGGGGAGCCGGGGATCGGGTGGTCTCTTCCCTCTACCTCACCTGCGGCCGGTGCCGTTGGTGCCGACGGGGCCGAGAGACGATCTGTGAGAACTTCAGAGGGCACGTCGGGGTCAACGTGCCGGGCGGCTACGCCGAGTACACCGTCCTCCCCTCCTCCAGCCTGGTCGCGCTCCCCGAGAGTATCCGTCACGAGGAGGGATCCTTGCTCGCCAACGTGGTGGGAACTCCGTTTCACGCTCTGGCTCGACGGATGCGACTTACCGCCGGGGAGTACCTGATCATCACGGGGGCGGGTGGGGGCGTGGGGCTCCACGCCATCCAGGTGGGGAAGCTGCTCGGTGCCCAGGTGATGGGCGTCGACCTGGGGGAGGCCAAGGCGGCCGCCATGGCCGCAGCAGGCGCCGACCGCACCATCGACCCGACTCTGGTTGACCTGGCCGAAGTCGCTAGAGAATGGACTGGAGGCAAGGGAGTCGACGGCGTACTGGAGCTAGTCGGCCCCGCCACGCTCTCCTCCTCCCTCGGCTCGCTTTCCAAGGGTGGGCGCCTCGTCATCGTGGGGTCACACACTGGCGATGCCTGGACGATCGACCCGGGACTCGTCTACCGGAACGAGTGGGAGATCCTTGGCTCCCGCAATGTCACCGTCGACGAGCTGGCCACGGTCGTGAGCCTGACCGACCAGGGCCTCGTGCACCCCATCATTGACCAAGTGCGCCCGCTTCATGACGCCGAAGAGCTCCAACAGCGGGTGCTGGCGGGTGCTGTCATCGGCCGGGACGTCCTCGTCCCATGAGCAGCGGCGTCGCCGGGTGCGTGCTACGCCGGCGTCCTCTGCTGCGAGAGGTCCGGTAAGTCGGCCGGCCTTTCGCCGAGCGTGGGATGCGCGCCAGATCTCAGGACCGCGAGATCGATGGTGCCTATCGCCCGTCGATGGCGGTCTTGGTCGGTCGGACTTCAGGATCGAACCTCCCCGGCCAACGCCAGGCTCTTCCCGGCGACCGTGACGGCACCAACGATTATGACGGCGCCGACCCATTGTCGGGCACTGAGTTGCTCGTCTAGAAACAGGCTGCTGGCGGCAATGCCAAAGACAGGGATCAGGTTGATGTATTGGCCAGCCACCGAAGCGGGGGTGCGCTGGAGCCCGGTCAGGTACAACCAGAATGCGATGCCGTAGTAGAGCCAGCCGGAGACGATGGCGCTCACCCACGATCCTGCGGATATCCCGGAAAGCCTTGGGATGCCACCGGCTAGCACCACTGCTGAGAGCAGGATCAACGCAAAGGCGAGGGCTGCGGTCTGCTGGTAGATCACGACCCGCAGTGACGACTCGTCGATCATCCATCTCCTCGAGAGGACCGTGTAGATGGCACAGGCCGCGACAGCGGCGAGGGTAAGGGCGATGCCGATCGGTCGGTTGCTGCGGTCTGGTGTGATGACGATGAGGGCGACTCCGGCGCTGGCGACGCCGGCGGCGATCACCTGTGCCCTGGTGATCTGTTCCCGGAGCATCACCGCGGCGAGGGCCATGATCATGATCGGCTCGGTGGCCCACAGCAGCACCGACTCGCTCGCCGTTATGAAGACGAGCCCGAGTAGGCCGAGCGCGTATGAGATGCCGGGGTTGAGGACCCCGAGCGCGGTTAGCTTCCCGAGCCGTTCGGTTCGCGGAGGCTCTCGTTGACGAAGCAACAGGAAGGGTGTCACCAGTAGGACGCTGGCCGCGAGCTGGATCGGAAGCAGCGTGATCGGCGGGATCTCGCCGAGGGCGTGTTTGGTGATCACCGTGGCGATGCCCCACGAGGCGGCGGCGCCGATGAGGACAGGCGCGGTGCGATGTCGATTAAGGGTCAGCACTGGAGCTCCTTGGACAGTGAGAAGGACCGGTCAGGAGGTGAGGTGACTCGCCGGGTCCTCGGAGTCGCAATGGGTGTAGCCGGGTAGCCGTGTCCGTCTGACATGTCGGCGGCCGTGGCTCATCAACGTGACCCTAACTCCGGCTTTACGCAGCCGGCTTGCGAGCCTTGATGATGACCGAGTCCATGCCGTCCGTGGCCTCGTGGCTGGTGGTGAGGGTGATGTCGGCGAATCCCGCCGCCCTAAGCAGGTCCCGATACTCGCTGTAGGAAAGTGCGCCGGCGATGCAGCCGACCCAGGATCCACGCTCGGCCCGCTCGTCGATTGTGAGTGAGTCGTCGGCGACGATGTCGCTGATCCCGATCCTTCCTCCAGCTCGCAGAACGCGGTGGATCTCGGCGAAGACTGTGGGTTTGTCCGTGGAGAGATTGATGACGCAGTTCGATATGACGACGTCGACGGAGCCGTCGGATAGGGGGATGTCCTCGATGTACCCCTTGAGGAACTCGACGTTGGTGACCCCAGCGTCAGCGGCGTTCTTCTCGGCGAGCTCGAGCATCTCGTCGGTCATGTCAAGCCCGTAGACGAACCCGGTTGGGCCCACCCGGCCGGCGGAGAGGAGAACGTCGATGCCTCCACCTGAGCCCAGGTCGAGAACCGTCTCTCCCTCGGCCAGCTCGGCCACTGCCGTTGGATTCCCACAGCCGAGGCTGACCTCGACGGCCTTGGCCGGAAGTGTCGACATCTCGGTCCGGCTATAGGTCCCCGCAGTCAGGTCGGCATCCAGGGTCTCGTCGTGACCGCAACAATCCGGGCCGCAGCACGACCCGGTCGTGGCGGCTTGGGCGTAGCGCTCCCGTACCTGCTCTCTCATCTCGGCGTCCGTGGTCATTCCCTACCTCCTGGTCGTATCGACAGACTTCGATACGTGGCACGCTACCGGTCGTATCGATGATTGTCAATGTGTTACGGGGAGGCGCCGCCGACCAGGTGCTTGGCGATCCGATTCGACTCCGGCTGCCGATACCGAGTCGCTACGTCAAGAGAGGTCACGAGGGATCGGTGGTCCTCTCGTTCTACGGCAGCCCGGACTGACCTCGGCCGACGAAACACCGGGGATCTGTTCGCTCGATAAACGATCCTGAGGTCTCGCGCTCCACAGGCGGCCCACAACACACTGGCTTCGAAGCAACCCATTTTGTACCAGGCGCTTTCTCGCTGCGCCTCACATCAATGGGATCGCAGTAATGCCATGCTTCGTCCGATTGGTCGAGGACCGATCTAGCTCCCCGACTTCGATCAGTTCCCACCGCGTTAGGCGGGCCGCTCTTCGAGGATCGCCTTGAGTCTGTCCAGCTCTCCCTGTTCGCCCTTACTCAGTTCGTTGCGAATCACTGGTTCGAGCACTCGCCGTATCCCACTCAGCGTTATCTGACCATTCGTGGTGATCCGACTTGATGACGGTCCAACCGCTTCCACCCGATAAGTGGCGTCCCAGAGCAGCCAATGCGGGGGAACGGTCTTGAAGGTCAAGGTGCGGTCGTCCTCCCATTCGCTGACCTCGAATTCAGAGGTGGCACGCATCGGCCCTTGACCCATTGTCATCTTCACCCTGGTTCCGAGTCCCATCGGGCCGTCGGTCAGCTTTTCGACATAGGAGACATCTGACCAACGCGGGAGGTTCTCGGGTGCTGCGACGAAGGCGAAGACCTCGTGCGCCGGCCGATCAATGGTCGCTTCGCCGCCATAGGTGAACATGGGATGAAGCTAACCCGACATCCACTCGACCACGCTCGAGATCAGACTCAGCTTTCGCGAACTCTCGCTTGTCTTCCCGCCGACTTGAAGGCGATGGCCCTGATTCGCGTCGAGGTCTCCTGTGAAGTTCGAGGGGTGGAAGTCCGAGCCATGGGCAAGTCAGATTCCGCTGGCGGGCTGGCAGGAGCACATCCTGACATCGATAGTGAAGCGGCTGGACGTGGCGGTCTTCGAAGCGGTGGACAAATACCTGACAACCGGCGAAGTGGGTGAGGTGGCGATTTCCATCGGGATGGGCGGCATCGACTCCGTGACCACCGGCGGGTTGGTCGACGACATCGTGCCCATGCTGGAAGCCGCCAAAGAGGACATCAGGAATGGGTCAGTCCGGTTGATGCTGCACGGCGTCAATGACCCGCGATACCTACAGGATCTCCGCGCTCCCTAGGGGACCTGCCTGCTTCACGCAGCTTCTCAAGCACCGTGATCCAAGCCCATGTGGCCCACAGACGCTGCCGTCCCACCGGGAAAAGGAACCAAATGAGGGTTGAGATGTAGATCCGTGATCTCGTAGCGGAAGAACTCGACGTCACTCCACCGGTCGGCGCCATTGAACCATCCGGCCCGGCCCGCACTTGGGATGGCGACCCCATCGAAGGTCGAGTATCGGGTCAGTTCATGCACGAAACGATGAACGCCGTTGCCATCAGGGCCACCCCAACGGTCGAGGGCGACAGATCGCACTCGTCCCTCGTCGTCGAGGGTGTAGTGCAATTCCAACTCCAACCCGTCTATGCGATAACTAGCTGTGATGTGGTTGGCGTCGGTCGCATCCCAGGTCACGCCCCAACGCGGAAGCATCGCTGTCGGTAGCCAAACCGCCTCAGCGCCGACACGGCCGGCAGAGCTACGCGCTATGTCCGGTCCCTCTGCATGGACCATGCGGATCAGACCGAAGAGCTTCCACTCCATCGTCCCAAACCCGTCCATGTAGTGGTCGGAGCCGATCAGGACCCCCCCGACCCGGGCCGCCCAAACGAATCCATAGCGAGGCGCCAGGATCTGGCGGGCGCGGAAGGGAAGCCACCATCGCCCCTGCTTGACCGACCCACGCATCCGGAGGCGAGCCGACTGAGCCAACGGCGTACCGGGTGCGATCGATGCACACAGATAACGACGAACCGGGTCGGGAAGACCCTCGAGCTCGCGCTCGGTGAACGGACCACCTACAGGCAGGTGGGCCAGGCGAGTATCGATTGACGGCAGTGCGTCCATAGCTGTCGCGCTCAACTTGACGACCCTGTTCGTGTTTCCACCTGATAACCGACTGCGACCTCGGGTGGTAGAGGATTTCGTCCCCAGTGAACCCAGACTGCCCTTTCTGATGGAGGGTGCCCGGTAGTTTCGAGAGCGTGTAGGCGATAGCCGGCAAGGCCGCTGGAGGCGATGTCTCCTCGAACGGCTCTCGCGTCGGGCGGCCGCTTCCTCGCGGTTGGCCTGGCGTGGTGGACGTGGCCGTTCGCGCTCTTGAACCGACCACTCGCAGCCTCGACGGACAGCCCCGTACGAACGATTGAGTAACAAGACACGGGGCCCACCGGTGCAAGCATGGATCCTGGACGCCGGTATCGGCAGGGCAGGGGTGTGCCGGAGAGGACCCCGGGAAAGCTCGCGGCGGTAGTCTGTCGGACGGGACAGGAGGCGTGGCAAGGGGATGTCTACCAACGACATTTCTCCCCTCGAGCTGAGCTCAGACGATCAGGGTCGTGTGTTTGTCGGGCGGCAACGGGAGATCGCGCTTCTTTTGGGCGGATTGAGTGAGGCGTCTTCCGGCCGCGGGCGTCTCTTCCTCGTCGGAGGCGAGCCCGGGATCGGGAAGACCCGCCTTGCGGACGCATTCGCACAGGAGGCGAAGTCTCGAGATGCCTTGACGATGTGGGGACGCTGCTGGGAGGAGGGTGGGGCGCCTGCGTATTGGCCCTGGATTCAGTCGCTCCGTGGTCTGTTGACGGAGCTCGACCCGGAGACCTTGCATATGGCGGCAGCCGGGCAAGGTGGTGTTCTCGCCCAGATGTTGCCCGAGCTCCGGGACTATCTACCTGACCTACCAGAACCGCCCTCGTTGTCCCCTGAGGCCGCGAGGTTCCGCCTGTTCGACGCCCTGGTCGGCTTCCTCGTGAGGATCTCTCAACACCGAATGCTGGTGTTCGTACTCGAAGACTTGCATGCGGCGGATGACCCGTCGCTCCTCCTACTTCAGTTCCTCGCAGGGCAGCTGGCCAACGGGAAGATTCTCTTGCTTGGAACCTATCGGGATGTGGAGGTCAGGAGGGACCATCCGCTGGCACCTGTCCTCGCCGAGTTGTCCCGGAGTCAAGCAACGACGCGAATCGATCTCGCGGGCCTGAGCGAACCAGATGTCGCTCGATTCATCATGTCTATGGAGGGCCAGACCCCTTCAGAGGAGCTCGTCAGCTCGATAAGTCGCGAGACAGAGGGCAACCCGCTCTTCATCGAGGAGGTGGTTCGACTCCTAGTTTCCGAGGGTCGGCTCTGGACGTATGCAGGAGATGAACGAATCCCGATCCCCGAAGGAGTTCGCGAGGTCATCGGGCGTCGCCTGGGCGGTCTTCCCGCCGACTGCTATCGCATCCTGACGATAGGTGCTGTCATCGGCCGCGAATTCTCCATCGAAGTGATGCAACGGATCACGGGACGCACCGCTGCGGAGTTACTCGAGACACTGCGGGAGGCGGTGTCAGCCAAATTGATCGCCAATACGCACGAGGAGCCCGGTCGATTCCGGTTCGCCCACGCTCTCATCCGGGAGACCCTTTACGAGGACCTGATGCCGGCCGACCGGGTTCGTCTTCACCGGGAGGTTGGGCAAGTCTTGGAGGCGACCTACGCCCCCAACCCCGAGCCGCATATCGAAGAGCTCGCCTACCACTTCTACGAGGCCGCCACTGGAGGTGATGTCCGGAAGGCCGTTGAGTATGCGATGAGCGCAGGCAAACGTGCCACCGACCTACTCGCATTCGAAGAAGCCGTTCGCTTGCTCAACATGGCGTTGCGTGTGCTCAGGGATCACCCGGATGAGCTGCAGCGCTGTGAGGCGCTCCTCCGTCTGGGCGAAGCTCAAGCACGATCCGGGGCGACACCGATCGCCAAGGAGACCTTTCTGCAAGCCGCAGAGATCGCGACTCGCATGGATCAGCCGGAGATGTTGGCTCGAGCCGCTATTGGATACGCGGGCCGGTTTTCCTTTGCTCGAGCTGCGACGGACCGACAGGTCATCCCTCTCTTGCGTCAAGCCCTGGACGCCCTCGGCGTCGAAGACAGCCTGCTTAGAGCAACCTTGCTTGGCCGTCTCGCCGGGGCACTGAGAGACCAGCCATCCTTGGAACCGCGCGCGTCGCTCGCCCGCGAAGCTGTCGAGATGGCACGTCGGATCGGGGATCCGGCAACGTTGTTCTATGCCCTTGTCGCCGAGTGGGCGGCCAGCCTCCTCGGCCCCGACGGTGTGGATCAACAGATCATCGTGGCCGAGGAGCTCAATGCGCTCGCCGAGAAGGTGCAGGATCGGGAACGCATCGCCGACGTCGGTTGGGTGCGATTCATCAGATTCATGACAAGAGGACAGATTTGGGAGGCGCGTGCCCAGCAGGAGGTGATGGCCCGGGCGGCGCACGAGCTCGGCCAGCCTTCTCAACTCTGGTACGCGGGAGTCATCGAAACCGTTCTAACGCTGAGCGACGGAGGATTCGACGATGCGGAGAAGCTGATACGTCAGACGATGGACTACGGACGGCGAGCCCAGGCATGGGACGCCGAAGCTTCCCGACTCTTCGCCTTGTTCGTCCTGCGGCGAGAGCAAGGACGGTTGAACGAGCTGGAAGAAGATATCCGGCGCGCTCTGGTCACTCATCCGGGGTATCGCTCTCTCCGCGTCATGTTGCTGATTGTGTTGCTCGACACGGGAAGGGGGGAGGAGGCCCGAGTCTTGTTCGATCAGCTTGCTGAAGATGACTTTGCGATGTTCCCCAAGGACAACGAGTGGCTCTTCGCTACGACCCTCCTTGCGGAGGCGGCGAACATCCTCGACGACGACGACCGAGCCCTGGTGCTCTACGAGCAACTTCGTCCCTACGAGGACCTGGTGGCTTTGGCCGCATCCGAGGTGAGTGTCGGGCCGGTGGCACTTGCCTTGGGAATCCTGGCCGCACAACTCGGTCATCATGAGGAGGCGGCCGCCTATTTCGAGACGGCACTCGGTCTGAGCCTCCAAATGCAAGCCCGGCCTTGGGTCGCTCATACCTATCACTCCTATGCAACCCTGCTCGCTGCGCGCAACCAGCCAGGGGATCGTGACAAGGCGGTCGAGCAGATGATGGCCGCACTGGGGATCTCCGAGGAATTAGGTATGCCCTCCCTCACCGAGCGGTTACAGCTCCGACTGGCAGAGCTGGGCGCGAAGCCCAGGCGAAGGACGCCAGATGGAAGAAGGAATAAGGAGGCGCCGAAGGGGTCAGTTCTCACGCCCAGGGAGCGTGAGGTGGCGGCTCTAGTGGCCGAGGGGATGACCAATCGCCAAATCGGCGAGAGCCTGTATGTGTCCGAGCGCACCGCCGAGACCCATGTTGAGAACATCCTCATGAAGCTCGGCTTCACCTCACGGACCCAAGTAGCGCGCTGGGTCCTCGATTCCGGTCTCCACGGAGAGGACACGTAGCAAACCTGTATTGGAGGGAATCCGTATCGGGCTACGTAGATACCCCGATGTCAACGGTCTCCCGTTTCCATACCTTGCCCATCAGAGACGGGCCCTTCGACGAAGCGATGGGCCCACCGTCCGGAAGGAGAGTCTGATGGCGACGATCGTTGATGAGCGTGCCCCATTCCGAGGAAGAAGGATCGCGGCCGTGAGCCTGGCCATTCTGGCCATGCTTGTTGTTCTCGGGCTGGGAATATGGCTGCGGCAGTCAGCAAGAGACCAGGCCGTGGGCGTCGAACAAGTCGAGGAGTTCAGTCCTGAAGCCGTCCGGGTCCGGAACACCGCGGCGCTGTACGTGCCTGAGTCTTTCAGCCCGGAGGTGGTCCGGATCAGGAACACCAGCGCGCTGCGTGAGGGTCAGGCCTTCAGTCCTGAGGTCGTGCGGATGAGAAACTGGCAGAGCCTGGTTCTCGACTCCGACTTGGCCACGAAGTGAAGCACCGCGAGGCAAAGCGCCGAGAGGCAAAGCGCCGAGAGGAGGCCGGGCGGAGTTGCGTCCGACCTCCTCAAGGAGGACTTTCCACCCCGGCAGGTATCGAGCGCAAGAACCTGAGGTCAGGGAGAGGCATTCCGCGGGAAGCTGGGCGATGCGCCCCTGGCCCGTCACGTTCGTGGAACGCTCGAGTGCCATGATTCGCAGTGAGAGCACGAATCTTCTCCAGCGTCTGCGCGACGGCGGTCTTCCTCTCGCTGGTTGCTTTGGGCGTCGCCGCCGGCGGCGACCTGCCCGCGCTCCTATCCCGGACCAATCAGTCGGGTACGGCTCAGCTCCTCGTGTTCACTGTCATTGGCTTGGTCTTCGCTGTCACCGGCACCTTCATCGTGTGGCGGACGAACAACCTGGTCGGATGGGTACTGGTCGGAACGGGCCTGAGCCTCGGCATGATGTGGATCGGTGTCGCGGTCTTTGTCCGTTACCTCGACGGTGCCCGGCTCGGTCCCCTCGAAAGCCTCGTAGTTGGCTGGCTCGGGTGGAGCTGGGTTCCCGCGCTCTTCTTGCTTGCGGTTTTCCTTCCCTTTTTGTTCCCGACCGGGCATCCTCCCAGCGCTGGATGGAGATGGGTGGCCCTTGTCGGTGGGACCGGCATCGTCGTTGGTTTCGTGGGCGTCGGAGTCGAAGTCGTCACCATGCCATTGGAGAGCGTGCTCGGGGACGAGTCCTGGGTCTGGTGGGTCGTCATGCCGACCCTTCTCGTCGGGATTGCCGGCGCGTTGGCGTCTGTAGTCGTGCGCTATCGACGCGCGTCGGTTGTCGAGAGGCAGCAACTCAAATTGGTCGCCCTAGCTTTGATAGTCGTTGCTGGTGTCGTGCTCTTGTCTTTCACTCCGCTTGGAAGGTTTGCCCTGGGTGACAACCGCGGCGCTCAGACTGTGTTCCCGCTGATCTTCGTCTTGATTCCCTTGTCCATAGTCGTCGCCATTTCCAAGTACCGGCTTTATGAGATCGACCGGATCATCTCTCGAACGGTCACCTACACGCTGGTCATCGGCATTCTCGCCTTCGTGTACATCGGAGCGACCTTGGCTCTGAGCGCTTTGGCACCCGCTCAGAATTCCCTGGCAGTGGCAGTCGCCACGTTGGCCGCCGCTGCGCTGTTCAACCCCTTACGTCGGCGTGTACGGGCCGTTGTCGATCGTCGATTCAACAGGGTCGCGATCGACGAAGTTCAAGTTCTCCAGGCTCTTCGTGTTCGAATGAGCGATCTCACCGGCTCGGACACCATCGGTGAGGTTGTGCTCGAAGTAGTCAATGAGACGCTTCAGCCCAGCATCTCCGCCATCTGGACCAGACGGTGACTCATGTGAGGCTTGTGTAGATGTTCCTGCAGAAAGAATGTCCAGCGGTCTCACGTCGTTCGCCCCACAGCCGCGCCACAGGACCCTCTTCTGGCCCTAATCCCCTACTCCCAGCGTCTTGACCACATCTTTCCGCAACGAGGGGGTCACGGTTCAGGATCCCGTCTCCACTGAATACCGTGGTCAGGGCGATCTCGCGCGACTTCAACGCAGGGCGTCCAACGCCTTCTCGAGACCCTTCGCTCCACGGGTTCCCTGACACATGATGGCCCCGAAAGGACCTCATCATGTGCGAAGTGCTCTCCGGTTGCAGCCGCGCCGACCCCACCGGTGGCTTTCTTCATCCTGGGGTGGGGCCAGAATGACTAGCACGAGATAAGCGCCTGGCAGTGCATCCGTCTATCGGTCGAGATACGGCTCGCCGAGGGGAGCGGTTCCTGCGGCGCGGGCGATCGATTCGTCGACTTGGTGGAACTCGATGAGCTCTTCGCGACCGCCTCCGCCGGAGACTCCGAACACCAGGACGGGACCGACACCGCGGGCGTAGAGCTTGTATTCGAGCACATCCGGTTCGATGGTGATGGTGTCTTTGGTCAGGATGGCGTCCTCGTAGTGGCCGGCCGGGGCTTCGGCCTGCTCCTGGATGCTGAGGATCTCGCCGTTGTCCTCGGCTTCTCCCTCGTGGTACTCCTGGCGGTATCGCATCCCGGCGGCAGGTTCTGCGGGCATGATGATGCCGGGTAGCGCCCCGTCGACGCCAGCTTCGAATGACCCTGCCGTGCTGGTGATTTCGCCGTCTTCGAACTCGGCGGTGTCCTCACCTAGGTACCAGATCGCTCCCGCCGAGTCCTGGGCGTACCAGTCGAAGGTGTCTTCGAGCAGTTCTCCATCCTGGGTGACTGTGTCACGGACCACCCGCGCCATGACCCCGTTGGCGATCTCTTTGGTCTCCGTGGTGACTGTTACTACGACCTCCAAAGTGCTGCCCTCTTCGTCGACTTCTCGATAGACCCACTGCGATCCGGGATCCATTGGCCAGTAGGGATTGTCGATAGCCACGGTGAACTCAGCGGGTTCGAGATCGACTGGCTCGCCGCCTTGGGGCAGGCCGTAGACCGAGGTCACACCGCTGACAATGGTTGTCGAGGTCTCCGGCGCAGCACGTTCGTCGGCCGGACTGGGGCCACAGGAGACTATGACGAGGCCGAGGACAACGAGAACGACAATGGTGCGGCGGGTCTGGTGCAAGTCGCTCATCTCGTCGATTCTCAACCGGCATCCTGACTTCCCGCTGAACCCTGACACGGTGAAAGGGGGCGGGGCTTCCTGCAGCCAGCTGATAGTGCCGGATTCATGACAACCCTCGTCAGCTGCGGTTCAGGCTGGAGTCAGTTCGTAGTGGTAGCAATTGGAGCGATGAAGGTTCTGTTGGTCGAGGATGACAAGAGAATTTCCTCGCTGGTGAAAAGGGGACTCGAAGCCGAGAGTTTCACGGTGGATGTTGCTCTGGACGGGAAGGATGGTCTGTGGCTGGCGACCGAGGGGTCTTATGACGTGATCGTTCTCGACATCATGCTGCCGGGCCGCAATGGCTACCAGATCTGTGCTGATCTCCGAGAAGCAGGGGATTGGACGCCGATCCTGATGCTCACCGCCAAGGACGGCGAGCACGACGAGGCTGAGGCATTGGACACAGGAGCCGACGACTACCTGACCAAGCCGTTCTCGTTTGTGGTGCTGGTGGCCCGAATCCGGGCTCTTCTTCGGCGAACGTCGGGGAGAGGTCCGGTTTCGTTGGAAGCCGGGGATCTCCGTCTGGACCCAGCCCAGCGTCGGGTGTGGCGTGGTGAGGTGGAAGTTGGTTTGACGGCACGGCAGTTCGACGTCTTGGAGTTCCTGATGCGACGCCAAGACCAGGTCGTCTCCAGGTTGGAGGTCCTGGATGGGGTGTGGGAGTTCGGGTTCGAGGGAGATCCCAACATCGTCGAGGTGTACATCCGTCGCCTCCGGACCCGGATCGACGAACCGTTCGACCGTGGTGCCATCGAGACGGTGCGTGGTGCTGGCTACCGTCTGCGGGCCGACGGCGGATGAGACCAGTGCGGCGGGGGATCCGGTTCCGAGTGACCGCAGTCGCAGTGGGTGTTCTCACCCTGATCCTGATTCTGGGTGGTGTGGTCCTCGTTGCTCTGCAACGTTCTTCTCTGACCACGACGATCGACCAGGCGCTGATCCAGAGGGCCGACGACTTGACCGCCCTGGTTGCTGGTGCCGGCTTCGATGGCTCGTTCCCGGCCGGGGCTGGTGACGGGTTCGCCCAACTGGTCGCAGCCGACGGCAGGGTGATGGCTTCGACAGCCAACCTCTTGGGTACGGATCCGTTGCCCGTGGCGCTTCCTGATGGTGATTCGGATCTGATTCGCACCATCTCGGGTCTCGGGGGAGACGATGACTCGTTTCGGGTGCTCAGCCGACCAAGAGGGGAGGACGCTGTCCTTCACGTCGGGACCGAGTTCGAAGTGGTATCCGATGCCGCGGAATCCCTGATCGGCCCGCTCGCAGTGGTCCTCCCGCTTCTGATTCTGGCCTCGGCCGGGCTGATCTGGTGGATGGTGGACCGAACACTCAGTCCCGTCGAGCAGATCCGCGCCGAGGTCGCCGAGATCAAACCCAACGAGCTCCAGCGACGCGTGCCCGAACCAGGAACCGGCGACGAGATCGACCGTCTCGCCGTGACCATGAACGAGATGCTCTCCCGTGTCGAAAGCGCCACCGATAGACAGAAGAGATTCGTAGCTGACGCATCGCACGAGCTGCGCAGCCCACTGACCCGCATTCGTACCGCGCTGGAGCTGGAAACACGCAGCGAGAAACCCGTTGCGGCGGGCGAAAACAGGGATCTGCTCGAGGATGTGATCGAGATGCAGCGGCTCGTCGAGGACCTTTTGTATCTGGCCCGCGCCGACGAGGGCGCGGCCGAGCCGATCCGGCAGGCGTTGGATCTCGACGATCTGGTCATCAGCGAGGCCCAGCGGATCCAAGCAGAGAACCGAGTATCGGTTGATCTGGGCGGGGTTTCAGGGGCGCACATCAATGCTGATCCCGTTCAGCTCCGTCGCGCGGTTCGCAACTTATTGGAGAACGCTCAACGCCACGCCAACCAACACGTATCCGTCGCGCTGGCAGAACAAGCAGGCGAGGCTGTGCTCACCGTCGCTGATGACGGCCCCGGAATCCCCGAATCCGACTCCGAGCGCATATTCGACCGGTTCACCCGTCTCGACGACTCCCGTACCCTGGAGACCGGAGGATCCGGTCTCGGTCTGGCGATCGCACGCTACATCGTCCACAGCCACGGCGGGTCTCTACGACTGGCAACTTCCGAGACCGCCGGAGCTGTCTTCGAACTTCGCCTCCCTCTCTCCCAATAGGAGCGGGGAGGCTTTGGAGGCGGAGTCAGGCTGGAGTCAGGGTCCATGACAGACGATTGGGGTGATGGGCTTCAAGAGTTGCCGTCTTCCCAGGGAGCAATCGTGAAACCAAGTAGCAGAATCTTGGTAGCCGCCGGGGCGATCGCAGTTCTGGCTGTGTTCGCCGGAGTGGCGATGGCCGGCGGTGACGACAGCGCCGAGGATGCAGCCGAAGGACCGGACGTGTCCATCACCGGAAACGCATTCGAGGCCGCTTCGCAGGCTGCGCTCGCCCACGTCGGAGAAGGTCAGGTCACCGACACCGAAGTCGGGGACGAGGAGAGCTACTACGAGGTAGAAGTCACCCGCGACGACGGAAGCCAGGTCGATGTCCAACTCGATGAGGACTTCAACGTCGTCGGTGACGAGCGGGAGAGAGAAACCGACGAGAACGACGGCGAAGACGAGCCAGATCACCCAGAGGCGATCGCCGACGAGGATAGGGATGCCGACGACGCCGCCGATGACCAGCATGAGGGCCTTGACGTCGCCATCACTGGCGACCCGTTGACCAAAGCGTCCGCAACGGCACTCGAAGTTGTTGAACAGGAGCTGGATCAGAGCGGCAGGGTCAGCGCCACGGAAGTCGGTGACGAGGAGAGCTACTACGAAGTTGAGGTCACGCTCGACGATGGAAACCAGGTCGACGTCCAACTCGACGAGAACTTCAACTTCATCGGCTTCGACTGATCGGAACCCGATTCAACCTCGCGTCCCCGCCGGGTCGCCTTGTCCGTTCTTGGCCTGCGCGAGATGCTCCAACTCACTTGGTCGAAGAGGACAGGCCCTCGGCGGTGGCGGGCTGGATGAGGCCGGAGCGTTGGACTTGTGTTCGGGATAGGCGTGCGTGTTCGAGACGGTGGGTGGCCTGGATACGATGTGCTGCGATGACGGAAAACACCCACCCCATCGCGTGCTCGCTACTAGCGCGGGAGTCGAGAGACCAGATTGGCGAGTGGAGGGCTCTATCTGCTCATCGGGTGACGTCAGAGCGGATTGACGGCGGTTATGCAGTCACGTTCGACACCGAGGTTGCCCCGGTCGTCGAAGACCTGGCGCGACGTGAGGTGGCATGTTGTGCATTCCTCCACATCGATGCCGCCCACACCGAGCGCGGAGTGCGCCTGATCATGACATCTGAGAATCCTGACGCCTTACCAGTGATCGAGATGCTTGTCGGCGGCCCGAAGCTAACGAGCTAACCAGCTGGTCCGAGATCGGCACGATGGTCGGAATGTCGAAACAAGCAGCACAACGGAAGCACGGCTCGAGGGTGAGCGCGTAGTAAAGGTACGCTTGCATATCGATGCGACACGTCGAGACTGATCAGGACGTGTTCGAGAATGTACGGCTCGGCGGTCTGCCCGTCAGTTGGTGAGCGATTTGGTTGCCACTGATGTCTATGGGTCGAAGGGAGACCAGTCGGTGCTCGACGCGGTCATCGCTCGCATTGAGGACGACGCCCGCCCCTTCCCCGATCTGATCAGCCGTTTCGCACGTAGCTACCTGAGACGTGTACCCCCGGATCCGGGGCTGTCAGCCGACGATCTGTACGACGAGGTAGTGGGGCTCTACGAGTTCATCGAGGTGCGGTCGGAGCCGATTGACGTGAGGGCCGTCAACCCGCCAGCAGACGAAGACGGCGGCCCCGGAACCGTCATCGAGGTCAACATCGACGACGGACCGTTCCTGGTCGACTCAATCGGCAACGAACTGCAGGCCCACGGTCTCGGCGTGTCCAGGGTCCTTCATCCGGTGATCGGCGTCCAACGCGACGAAGAGGGACGCCTCACCCATGTTCGACCGGCGCGTGCTTCGGACAAACGCGAGTCGGTCCAGCATTGGGTTCTCGAGCGTCGCCTCTTCGACGCGGACCTCCCTGCTCTGGAAAAGGCACTGCGCAGGGTCCTCGTCGATGTACGGGCCGCGGTCAGTGATTTTGGGGCCATGGTCGGTGTCATCCCGAGAATGATCGATCTGGTCCGCCGGGGAGAGGGCCACTACCCGGTGGGAGACGTGGATGAATCGGTCGCCTTCCTCGAATGGCTCCTGGAGGACAACTTCGTCTTTCTCGGTTATCGCGAGTACGAGTTGATGGATACCGACGAAGGTAGAGCCTTACAGGCTGTCCACGCTTCCGGTCTGGGAATCCTCACCGAGTCGGCCATGTCGAAGCGGGCGGAACCGACCTTGCTCTCGTCGTTGCCTCCCCAACTCGCAGCCCGATACGAGAGTGGAGATCTCCTGGTCGTATCGAAGAGCAACCGTCTGTCAACGGTGCATCGGCTGGCTCGCATGGACTATGTAGGGGTTCGCATCGTGGGGTCTGGGGGTGAGACAGTGGGGGAGGCGCGCCTGCTCGGTCTCTTCACGTCGAAGGCGTACATGGAGCGGGCGTCACGTACGCCGCTCCTCCGCAAGAAGCTCGCTGAGTTGGCCAGCGCCGAAGACCTCATCGAAGGCTCCCACGACCATAAAGCCATCGTCTCATTGTTCGAGAGCTTTCCCAAGGACGACCTCTTCGGTGTGCCGTTCGACGACCTGAGACCGCTGCTCATGGGTCTGCTCACCCGCGGTGAAGGGGACAAGGTGAGGTTCTTCGTGCGTCGAGACCTGCTCGATCGTACGGCGCGGCTGCTCTTGGCAATGCCCGCGGACCGCTACTCGAGCAGTCTCGTCAAACGTCTCGAGGAGCTCTTCCTCGATCGATTCAACGGCGAGGCTGTGGACTTCAACCTCAGTTTGGAAGCCGATGAGATAGCCCATCTCCATTTCAAGGTCTGGGTCGACGAAGGTCAGGTGCCCGACGTCGCATTCGATGAGCTCCAGTCCGAGGTCAGGGAGATCACCAGGTCGTGGGCTGAGAGAGTCGGCGACGTGCTGTCGCGACGACACGGTGCGGCCAAGGCGCGGGACTTGGTTCAGATCTGGGCGGAGTGTTTCCCCGATTACTACACGACATCCACCGAGCTCGACGTGGCCGCCGGGGACATCGAGAAGCTGGACGAGTTGGCAGTCGGAGGTCACTCCTTCGTCGTGGGTATCCAGAATGAGTCGAGGGGGCCGGAGATATTGACCCGGGTTGCCCTCTACGGCAGGAGGAAGCGTCCTATCTCCGAGTTGATCCCCGCGCTCGAGGACATGGACCTGCGGGTCGTGGAGGAAGTCCCGACCAGGCTCTCGGGTGAGGATGAACTGTTTGTCCACGACTTCGGTGTGCTCGGTCCCGATGATCGGCCGATAGATCTCGAGCGATCTGCCACCCGCATGTCGGAGGCTCTCAGCGCAGTCTGGAAAGGCGACGTTGAGACCGATTCGCTTCACCATCTCCTCCTGGTGAGTGATCTCGACCACTCCCAGATCGCCATTCTCCGTGCCTACCGGACCTACTGGCAGCGGGTGCGACCGGCATTCACGGTCAATTACGTCAACGAGACCCTCACGTCTCACCCTGCGATAGCCAGGCGACTCATCGATCTGTTCGAGATGCGTTTCGAGCCCGAAGCCGACGAAACCGGGTATGAGGCGGCCCGATACGGGTTGCTGGGGATGCTGGACGACGTGCCATCACTCGACGAGGACCGGATCCTGCGCACCTTCCTCCACCTCATCGAGGCCACTGTCCGCACCAACGCTTACAAACCCGGTCGCAAGGCTCTATCGCTCAAACTCCGCTCGTCTCAGGTGCCCGACATGCCGGCCCCACGACCCTTCGCGGAGGTCTTCGTGCTGGGGTGTGACGTGGAGGGCATCCACTTGCGAGCCGGGCCATTGGCCAGAGGCGGGATCCGATGGTCCGATCGACGCGAGGACTATCGAACCGAGGTTCTCGGATTGCTCAAGGCACAGATCACCAAGAACTCTGTGATCGTCCCCACTGGTGCTAAAGGCGGATTTGTCCTCCGCCGACCGCCGAGCGACCAGGCTGAGGTGCGCGAGGCGGTGGTCTCGGCGTACTCGACGTTCATCCGAGGCCTTCTCGACCTGACCGACAACTTGAGCGGCGGCAATGTGGTGCACCCTGAAGGAATCCGCGTCCATGACGACGATGACCCTTATCTGGTGGTCGCCGCCGACAAAGGAACTGCAACGTTTTCGGACATCGCCAACCAGATAGCCAGGGACTACGGGTACTGGCTCGACGATGCCTTCGCCTCGGGTGGCTCGACCGGGTACGACCACAAGGCTTTGGGCATTACGGCCCGTGGAGCGTGGAAGTCACTGGAGCGCCACCTGCTCGAATTGGGGACCGACCCCCATCTGATGCCATTCACCGCCGTGGGAATCGGCGACATGTCCGGTGACGTCTTCGGCAATGGGATGCTCGGGTCGGACAAGATAAAGCTCGTGGCCGCGTTCGATCACCGTCATGTCTTCATCGACCCGGATCCGGATCCGGCGGTCTCCTTCGCAGAGCGGCGCCGTCTCTTCGACCTGCCCCGCTCGACCTGGGCCGACTACGACGATGCGCTGATCTCGAAAGGCGGCGGTGTCTTCTCCCGCGCCGCGAAGAAGATCTCGTTGTCGACACAAGCCCAGGCTGCTCTCCATACCGAGGCAGCGACCGTCACCCCAGCCGAGCTGATACGCATCATCCTCTGTGCGCCGGTCGACGTTCTGTGGAACGGAGGAATCGGTACCTACGTAAAGGCGACCGATGAGCCGAATGAGGCCGTGGGTGACAAGACCAATGATCCCGTCCGCGTCAACGCTTCGCAGCTCCGCTGTCGGGTGGTCGTCGAGGGCGGCAACCTCGGGCTCACCCAGCGCGGTCGTATCGAGTACGCCTTGTCAGGCGGAAAGGTCAACAGCGACTTCATCGACAACTCGGGGGGTGTCAACTGCTCAGATCGCGAGGTCAACCTGAAGATCCTGACCAGCCTCGCCCGAGGGCAGGGGTTGGTCGAGCGAGACGAGTCCCATCGGTTGTTGGAGCGGGTGGCTGAGGACGTGATCGAGCGGATACTCCACGACAGCTTCGAGCAGGCGCAACGGCTGGCCCTGGAAGAGAGCACTTCGGTACACCGCATGGACTCGTACGAACAGCTCATGCACGCGCTCGTGGAAGACGGCCTGTTGGATCGCGAGCTGGAAGGGCTTCCCAGCACTGAAGAGATGTTCGAAAGATCCCGGGCGGGAAACGGATTGACTCGCCCCGAGATCGGCGTGATGCTCGCTTACGCCAAGCGCAGCCTGGCGGATTCACTGCTGTCCTCCGACAGCTCCGAGATCGGGGTACTCACCGAAGATGTGCTCGCCTACTTCCCCGATGAGGTCACCACCAGATTCGCAGCCCTGATACCTGAGCATCCGCTGCTCCGACAGCTCGTTGCCACCATTGTGGCCAACCAGGTGATCGACACTCAGGGGTCCACCTTCGTGTCACAACTGGTGGCTCGAACCGGTGCAGCCGTTCCCCAGATAGTGACCGCCCACCGGATCGCTCAGGTCGTCTCGGATGGAACCGCTCGGCGGGATGAGATCGAGCGCCAGTTCGGATCGGTGGACGTTGAAATGTGGACCCAGGCAATCAACGCCAGCGACAGGCTGGTAGCCAGTCTCACCCGCTCCTACCTGAGGGCGTCTTCCGAGACTCTGGCCTGGGGCAGGGTCGAAAGTCTTGCGGCGGGGTTCAAGCTGTTGGAGGAAACTGGCGCGTCCTTGGGACCACCACTGTGGGAGGCGGATCGACACAAGCGCGCGGAAGATTTTGCCGAGGCAGGCTTCCCAATCGCGATGGCCCATCGACTGGCAATGTTGCGCGACCTCGTGCATGCGCCAGGCATCCTCGAGGTTGCCGACCAGTCCGGACGCTCGGTGGTGGAGGTCGGCCGAGTCTTTTTCCGGATTGGACAGGCCGTTCAGCTCGACAACCTGGTGAGCCTGTTGGACAAAACGGCGGCGGGCGACCCGTGGAAACGCTGGGCGCGTCAGACGATCGAAGACGACCTGATCAGAGTGCAACGACGACTGGCCGAGCGTGCGTTGAGCGAGGCCGAAGACCACGAGTCCGGCGACGATGCGGTGGACTCGTTCCTGGCGTCGCGCTCTGGTGCGTTGACACGAGTCCTCCACCTCGCCCACTCGCTGGAGTCAGACCAGGACCTTGCCTTCTTCATGGTGGTCCTCGGCCAGATCGAAGCCCTGGCAGGGGTGAGTCCCTAGGAGGGCTCCGCAGGGTCTCGGAAGCTCACTGCGATCCACATGCGTTCATCGCGCCCGCTGTAACGGAAAGTGCCCGCACTCCAAGACCGTCGAGAACGGCACGTCCCCGGTTGCTCTGGCGTACTCGCTTTTTCGGCGTGTCACGCGCCTACCGTGCCGCTTGAGTGGTGCCTGAATTCGTCGAAGCCCTCAGACAATCCGAGTGCTCATCGGGTGATCCGGGTTCCAGGTAACGACCCGTAGGGAGTGAATCGTGAGCAATGTAATCGCCACCATCACCACGTCTGTGGATGGGTTCATCACTGGCCCCGGCGACGGGCCCGGGTGCGGGCTCGGGGTGGGGGGCGAGAGACTCCACTACTGGGTGATGGGTGGGCCCTGGACCTACGAGACCGAGCACGAGCCGGGCGTCGGCATGTCGGAGGCCGACCGGGAATTCTTCGAGGATCTCACCGCGGGTCTTGGAGCCGGGATCTGTGGACGTGGCATGTACGACTCCGCCGAGGCGTGGGGTGGCACCAACCCGTTTGACG
>JAICND010000489.1 GCA_025929005.1 Acidimicrobiia bacterium | reverse complement strand
GCATATGACACAGCGAACAGGGCGGGTTGGGCATGTTCGGTTCGGGTCAGGAGCTCTTCAGGCGCCCGCAGGCACATGTCGCGTAGGGACCACCCGAGAACGTGATCGGCGCGGGGCCCCAGCAGGTCCGGGCGTGCCTCGAACAGATCCGCTCCCATCCCGGTGTGCTGGCTCCCCTGGCCAGGAAAGAGGACGGCGAACGGCACCAGTCAGGCCGTCGCCACGGCCCGCCGGAGGGTGTCCACCAATCGGCTTACATCGGCCCGATCTACGTCTCGGTGCGTGACCAGCCTCAAGGTGTTGCCGAAGGGTGAGTTCACTTTGATGCCGTCGAGGTCGAGGTGCTGTTTCCAAATCGCAAAGGGAACCGGCAGCCGGTTGGCGTCCAGCTGAACCATGTTGGTCTCCACTTGCTTGGAGTCCACTGCGCTGGCGGCGACCACGCTGAGTTCGTCGGCCAGATGGCTGGCCAGCTCGTGATCTTCGACGAGCCGATCCCGGTCGCGAAGAGCAATCAGGGCTGCCGCAGCCAGCACTCCAGCCTGTCGCATGGCGCCTCCCAACCTCTTGCGCAAATATCGGGCTTCGCCGATCAGGTCGGAGGGTCCACACAGAATCGACCCGACCGGGGCTCCAAGACCTTTGGAGAAACAGAACTGAATGGTGTCGGCGTGGGATGCGTACCGCTCTGCCGTGACGCCGCTGGCCGCCACCGCGTTGAAAATGCGGGCGCCATCGAGGTGAATCGAGAGACCGTGACGGCGAGCTGTAGGTTCGGCCGCTGCCATCACCTCCAACGGCACGACTTTGCCCCCGGCCAGATTGTGAGTGTTCTCCCAGATCATCAGCCGGATGCGAGGAAAGAACCCTGACAGGCTCATCGCCTCGTCGATCTGCTCAGCGGTTATACGACCGTCGGGAGCGTCAACTGTCCGAAATCCGACTCCCGACAACGCCGAGGCGGCGCCCTTTTCGACATTACGGGAGTGGATACCCGGATCACATAGGACGTCGTCGCCGTGACGCGTCTGCAACATGATGGCAAGCTGATTGCCCATAGTCCCGGTCGGCACAAAGATGGCGGCTTCTTTTCCGATCAGTGCCGCCGCCACATCCTCTAGCTGATTGACCGTCGGGTCGTCGGAGTAGACGTCGTCACCCACTTCGGCTTCGGCCATCGCCTTGCGCATTTCCGGCGTGGGCCGGGTGACGGTGTCGGAGCGGAAGTCGGCTATTCCGTCGGGAAAGCTCACAGTCGAGTCAATGCTTTCTTGATGCCGCGGACTGCCTGGCCGATTCGATGCTCGTTCTCGACCAGGGCGAAGCGGACATGGCCATCACCACTGGGACCGAAGCCCACCCCGGGACTGACCGCCACTTTCGCATGTTCCAGCAGGTGGAGGGTGAAGTCCATCGATCCCATTTCGTGATAGGGATCGGGAATCGGGGCCCAGACAAACATCGTGCCCGCGGGCTTCTCCACCTTCCATCCATTTCGGTTGAGGCCATCGACCAGAACGTCGCGTCGCCGACGATAAGTGTCATTGACCTCTGCCACGTAGTCGTCTCCTTCGTTCAGAGCGATGATCGAGGCGATCTGAATCGGCTGAAAGGTGCCGTAGTCGAGATAGCTCTTGAGCTTGCCCAGGGCTGCCACGGCTTGGCGTTGCCCAACCAAGAACCCCATCCGCCAGCCTGCCATGGAGTGGCCCTTGGTAAGTGTGTAAAGCTCCACCGCTACCTCGCGGGCGCCAGGTACCTCAAGAATCGAAGGGGGACGGTATCCGTCGAAGTGGACATCGGCGT
>JAICND010000336.1 GCA_025929005.1 Acidimicrobiia bacterium | reverse complement strand
GCCATTGCTGCGATCGGGTCGGAAGACCATCCCCACCTACAGGTTCCCCGAGGCGGCCGCGCTCGCCCTGTCCCGCGCGGTTCGTTATTCGGAGTGGCGATCTCGTGACCCCGGGACAGAGCGAGAGTTCACCGACCTCTCAGCTGACAAGGCACGGGGTGTCACCGAGTCGGCCCTCGGACGCATGGGTGACGAGGGCGGGTGGCTCGAACCCGAAGAGGTCGAGACTGTATTGGCCGCCGCGGGTCTCAGGTTGCCGCAGAGTCAGAGAGTCAACACCGTCGAGGAAGCGTTAACCGCGGCCCGGACCATCGGCGGGCCGCTTGCCATCAAAGTCATTGCCCCCTCTGCCCTCCACAAGTCCGATGTGGGTGGAGTCGTGCTGGGCGTCAATGGCGACGAGGCGATCTCCGAGGCTTTCCAGCGGGTGTGGCAGGCAGTTCCGGATCCGGAGGGCGTTCTGATCCAGGAGATGGTGCTGGGAGGTCATGAGGTGCTGATCGGGATGACCGAAGATCCCACCTTTGGGCCGCTCCTCGTCTTCGGAATGGGAGGGGTCCTGGTCGAATTATTGGGCGACGTGGCCCTTCGACTCCATCCTCTGACCGATCAGGATGCGCGCTCGATGATCCTGTCCCTTCGCACGTCCCGGCTGTTGCTTGGTTATCGGAATCTGCCCGAGGGCGACGTGGCCGCGTTGGAGGAGGCAATTCTGCGCGTTTCCGCACTGGTTGGTGTCCTGCCCGAGATCGTGGAGATGGATCTCAACCCGGTGAAGGTCCTTACACCCGGCAACGGCGTGAAGGTCGTCGACGCTCGCATCCGCGTTCGACGCCCACCTCTCACCCGGCAGCCAGAACTGGCCGATCTCCCCGCCGTGCGCAGGCGAACCCTGAGTTAGTGTCGGTTCATGGCTGATCTCGTCGAATATTCGGTTGACGGAGCGGTGGCACTGGTCCGACTCAATCGCCCTCCCGTCAACGCCCTCTCCGAGGAGTTGTCCCAGGATCTCCTGGCCGCTTTCACGAAGGCGGCCGACCCCGCGGTCAGAGCGGTGGTTGTGACCGGGCAGCCCCACTTCGCGGCTGGTGCTGACATCAAAGGCTTTCGAGAGGCTTATGCCGCTGATCGGGATGAACGTCTGGCATCGTCGCTGGCGGAGGCGATCACGGTCTTGGAAGACCTGGCGAAGCCGGTAATCGCCGCCATCCACGGCTACGCACTGGGCGGGGGCCTCGAACTGTCGATGGGCGCCGACTTTCGCTACCTGGCCGAGGACGCCCTGGTGGGTCAACCCGAGATCAAGCTCGGTCTCATCCCCGGGGCGGGGGGGACGCAACGGCTGCAGCGCCTGGTGGGTCACCAAAAGGCCCGGGACATCGTCTACAGCGGCAGGTTTGTCGCCGCCGAGGAGGCGCTTGTTATCGGATTGGCCGACAAAGTGGCCCCCAGCGGCGGGTTGCTGGAGATGGCGATGACCGACGCCGGGATCTGGGCCGAGGGCCCGACCCCGGCGCTGGCAGCTGCCAAGCGGGCCCTCAACCACGGATGGGGTCGGTCGATCCTCGACGGCCTCGCCATCGAAGCCGACGAGTTCAACAAGACCTTCTGGACCGACGACGCCAAAGAGGGCGTGGCCGCCTTTATAGAAAAGCGCCAGGCCCGCTTTACCGGCCGCTGACCCGCTACGCCGCGATCACCCGACCCAGATAGGCCTGGGCGAAGTAGATCAGGAAGGCGACCGCGATCACCCACATCAAAGGATGGACCTCGCTCATTCTGCCCTTGATGATCTTGATGAAGGCATACATTACAAAGCCGGCACCGATCCCGACCGTGATACTGAAGGTCAGTGGCATGAGGATCATCGTGAGCAAGGCCGGGAAGCCCTCCTCGAAGTCGTCGAAGTCGATTCCCTTGATCAACCCCGTCATGAGGAAGCCGACCAGGATCAGTACCGGGGCGGTCGCCTCTGCAGGAATAAGGCCGGCCAGCGGCGACAAAAAGATCGCCAGGAGGAAGAGGACTCCGGTCACCACCGACGTGAGACCCGTTCTCCCGCCCTCGGCGACTCCGGCCGCACTCTCGATATAGCTCGTGTTGGAACTGACTCCGGCCATCCCACCTAAGGCGGCACCGGCCGAATCGACCAAGAGCAGGTTTCTGACGTTCGGGATGTCTCCGTTCTCCTCAGTCAATCCGGCTTCCTCGAGAACCCCGGTGGCAGTACCGATGGTGTCGAAAAAGTCGGTCAACATGAAGCTGAAGATCGTCAGGGCTGCCGTGATGAACCCGAGCTGGGCGAACACGTTGCCCAGGTCGAACTCACCAAGGGTGGCAAAGCTAGGCGTGGCCGTGAATGTGTCCGGAAAGCTCGTAATGCCCATGATCAGTCCGACCACCGCGGTCGCCAGGATGCTGATGATCAACGCGCCCCGCACCTTGAGGGCATAGAGCGTGACGGTGATCAACAGACCGATAAGCGTGAGTAACGCAGCGGAGGTGTTGGGGTAGACGAAGGTAACGATGACGCCGTCGCCCTGCTCGATCAGACCACCGCTCTCGAATCCGATAAAGAGTATGAAGAGGCCAATGCCTACGCCGATCGCCCGTTTGAGGGACATCGGCACGGCCCTCATGATCGCCTCGCGTAAGCCCACCAGCACCAGGGCGAGGACGATCAACCCCTCCAGCACGATCACCCCCATCGCACCAGCTGGAGTGAGACCCGATCCCAGCACCAGGCCAAAGGCGACGGCGGCATTGATGCCGAGTCCAGCGGCCATAGCGATGGGATAGTTGGCGACCACACCCATCAGGATCGACAGAAAACCGGCCACCAGGGCGGTACCGGCGGCTACAGCCGCGCCGTCAAAACCAGCCGCCGAGAGGATC
>JAICND010000351.1 GCA_025929005.1 Acidimicrobiia bacterium | reverse complement strand
GTCCCCATAGGCATTCGCCTTGCTGGTGGAGCTCGTACATGACCTGGCCCCCAGCGTCGACATTTCCGGCCGTCCACGTTCCTGTCAGGTCGAGCGCGTTGCCATCAGGAGTCCGCAGCCGGATCTCTGGGCACTCAACGGCCTCGGGGGAGGCGGATGCCGCGCCCGATGCCATCGAATAAGAGGTCGG
The DNA here is from genome assembly GCA_025929005.1 of Acidimicrobiia bacterium. Taxonomy (GTDB): domain Bacteria; phylum Actinomycetota; class Acidimicrobiia; order Spongiisociales; family ZC4RG35; genus JAICND01. The sequence goes on along the minus strand of JAICND010000351.1, from coordinate 2,611 downwards.
GCTACCAGTCGGCACCTGGCAGCCCGCGAGGACGAGGCACAGGACGACGGCGCCGCGGAGGTGCCGGGACGGGTGCCGGCCGCGCTGGTTGAGGCGTTCTGAGGGCATCGGTATACTCCGCCAGCCACCGTGGGTAGGTTGAGCAGGTGGTGAGCTCCGCTGACTGTAGATCAGCCGTCTTTCGACTGTGGGGGTTCGATTCCCTCCCTGCCCACCAGCCCCATTCCAATACCCCGTTACCCGGCGTCTCCCGTCGTTCGCGATAGACTGGTGCCAGGCCCACGTAGCTCAGTTGGCAGAGCACTTCCTTGGTAAGGAAGAGGTCTCCGGTTCGAGCCCGGACGTGGGCTCCAGCCCACCCCCAATCGGAGTAGCGTCGCGTTGGACCTGAACGTCGTCCTGCCCCTGCTGTCATCTGTACTGGCCTTTGCATTCGCGGCTATGGTGGGCGACCAGTGGATCCGTCGCCGCCAGCCGTACCAGCTGGTGTGGACCATCGGCCTGGTGTGGTTCGGCATCGCGGCGGGCACCGAGTTCCTGGGCGCAGCCTTTGGCTGGAGCGAACCGCTGTATCGGACGTGGTACCTGGTCGGCGCGGTCTGGGTCGCCGGCTGGCTTGGCCTCGGCACTGCCTACCTGTTGGCAAAGACGCGATTCGGCTATGCCTTCGCCGCTTCGATTCTCCTGGCGGGGCTCTTCACCTTCCTGACCGATCAGCGCTACCACTATCCCGACTCGGGAGCCGCCCCGCTGCTTTACTTCCTCGTCGGCCTGGCTGTGGCCTCGGGGGCGGTGGCTCTGACCATCTTCCGCGACGAGCGCTGGGCGCACCTGGCCGGCGTGGTGGTGGTGGCCGGGACCGCGGTGTCGGCGGTGATGATGCTGACGGTCCAGCTGCCGGCCCCAGGCTTTGCGGTCGACCCGGCGACCGGCGTGCCGACCGGGGAGCTGTTTCCCGGATACCTGCGCCTGCTGACGCCGTTCTTCAACATCACCGGCGCGTTCCTCCTGGTCCTGGGCGCTCTGTACAGCGCCTACATCTTCATGCCCAAGCGACGGGTCATCCGCTACTCCCTCGACACCAGCCAGGGGGTCGGGCGATTCGGGGCCAGCCTTCTCATCGCCCCCATCGCCATCGTCGTGAACCTGCTCGCCTCGCTTCCAGGAGCCGTCGTGGCACTCCTGTCCGGGCGTCTCTCGAGCCGGGTACCGGCCACCATCCTCATCGCCGTGGGTGGGCTCATCCCGGCCATCACCGATGGCCTCAATCGATTCGGCACGACCAGCGCATTCCTGGTTGGGCAGCTACTCGGCATCGGCTTCTTGTTCGTGGGCTTCCTGGCGAGCATCGAGGTGTTCAGCGACATCCGGCTGCCGTTCACCCGCATCGTCCTGGTTCGTCGCGACCTGGCCGCGATGCCCGACTCCGTTGACAGTCCGCCCGGCTGACCCATAGAATCACCTCGCTTCCCTCGGTGGCCCGGCCCTAGTTCGGCGTGTCCGATGGGAAGGACGTGAAGGACCTCAACCCGTGGCCAAGGCCGAGAATCGTCCGGTCATCTCGCTGGCGTGCACCGAATGCAAGGAGCGCACTTACAGCACCCGGAATAACAACAGAAACGACCCGGGGCGGCTGGAGCTGAACAAGTTCTGTCCCCGCTGCCGGCACCACACTCTGCACCGAGAAACCAAGTAGGCGGAGGGGTGTAGCTCAATTGGTAGAGCACTGGTCTCCAAAACCAGCGGTTGTGGGTTCGAGTCCCGCCGCCCCTGCCAGCCCCATCAAGACCTGCACCGGAGTCATTGACCCGAACTCATGATCACCAGGACCCGCACCTACGTCACCGAGAGCTGGGCCGAACTGCGCAAGGTCATCTGGCCCAACCGCCGCCAGGTCGTCAACCTGACGCTGATCGTGATCGGCGTCTCGGCACTGGTGGGGGCCTATATCGCCATCCTCGACCTCGGCATGCTGTTCGGGATGGACCGCCTGCTGACCCCATGATCACGACGACCAGGACTGAACCAGACGCAACGACAGAGAACTAGACCGATATGACAGAACCGATTGGCACTGAAGAAGCCCGCCAGGCCGCCCGCCTCTCTCGCGAGGCGCCACAGCCCGCGGATCCGGATGCCGCCGAACGCACCACCAAGCAGTGGTACGTCATCCACACCTACTCCGGGTACGAGAACAAGGTGAAGACCAACCTCGAGCACCGCATCGAGTCGATGGGCGTCGAGGACCAGATCTTCCAGGTCCTGGTGCCCATGGAGGAGGAGATCGAGATCCGCAACGGCCAGCGCCAGACCGTCAACAAGAAGGTCTTCCCCGGCTACGTGCTGGTCGAGATGATCATGACCGACGAGTCGTGGTACGTGGTCCGCAACACCCCCGGCGTCACCAGCTTCGTGGGATCCGGGAACCGCCCCACCCCGCTGCGGGAGGGCGAGGTCAAGGCCATCCTCAAGCAGATGGGGGTCGAGGCGCCCAAGTTCAAGGTCCAGTTCCAGAAGGGCCAGAGCGTCCGTGTCACTGACGGGCCGTTCGCCGAGTTCATCGGCACCGTGGACGAGGTTCACCCGGAACGCAACAAGGTCCGAGTCCTGG
>JAICND010000501.1 GCA_025929005.1 Acidimicrobiia bacterium | reverse complement strand
TCACCAACGTTCTGTCCTCCGCGTTCTGGAAGATGACAAGGTGCTTGACCAACTGCAAAGGGTGCTTTACAAAGCGCGCTCTCGTTATGTGGCGTGGCCGGTCGACCCGGCCGATCCCCGCTCAGGCAAACACGTGTTGCCTCACCGTTTCTCCGCGATCGGTCCGGGGATCGGTGCCACTTACGCCCGGGGCCGTATCGAAATGAAAGTCGCGTTCGAAAACCCGGTGGCCGAGAACTTCCACTCCTGGCGAAAGAGGGTGAAGTATCTACGCCATCAGATGGAGATCGTCTCGCCTTTGTGGTGGGAAGTGGTCGGAGGGCTGGCATCTTCGCTCGACACGCTCGGTGAGGTCCTCGGTGAAGAGCACGACCTTTCTGAATTGACCCGTCTTGCCACGTCCGTGCCCGATCTTGTCCCGGATCCCGACGAACGAAGCCTGCTCGTATCCCTGGCCCTGCAGCGTCGCCAGGAGCTACAAGGTGCCTCTCGTGTGATCGGGCGCAGGATCTACGCGGAGTCGCCCCAACAGTTCACCCGCAGGTTGGACGCATACTGGCGAGCTTGGACCACATCGGACTAGTGGGCGAGCCGATCCCCGACCCCTCCTTGGTGATCCTGGTTGGTCCCTCGGGTTCTGGTAAGTCGACCTGGGCGGCCAACCGATTCCGCCCCGAGGAGATCGTCTCCTCCGATCGCCTGCGGGCCATGGCAGGCAGCGGCGAGCACGACCTCGACGCCAGCGAGGTCGCCTTCGACCTGCTCGATCGAATCGTGGCCTCCCGGCTCCGGAGAGGTCTTCTCACTGTTGTCGACACGCTCGGACTCGACGACCAGCGCAGGACCAGCCATCTCGAACAAGCGGAGGAGGCTCACATTCCAGCGGTAATCGTCGTGTTCGACACTCCTGAACGAGAGGTCCGGGCCCGCAATCGAGCCCGCACCCGGCCCGTGCCGGAGCGGGTCCTCACCTCCCAGATTCGGCGTTTCCGTCAGATTCGTCCTCGTTTGGACGAGTCGCCCCACCTGCTGGTGGCTGCGGATCAACCGATCGAACCCCAGCACTCCTCCGGCGCCGCGGTCGCGGTCTCCCGACAACGCCAGCAACCAAGGTCGCTTCGCTTCTACCTGCAGATTTCGCGATTCCCATCCGACAACCTGGCGGCATGGGTGAGCGCGCTGGCGCTGGCGGCCGAGGGCTCGGGTTTCGCCGGGGTGGCGGTCATGGACCACATGGTTCAGATACCCCAGGTGGGCCGCGAGTGGGAGCCGATGCCGGAGGCCTATGTGACTCTGTCGTATCTCGCGGGCCTGACATCCAACCTCGAACTAGGCGCTCTGGTCACAGGTGTGATGCTGCGCAACCCGGCCCTCCTCGCCAAGATGATCGCGACCCTCGATGTGATGTCTGGAGGTCGGGCCTTCTGCGGTCTGGGAGCCGGCTGGCACGAGGCCGAACTGCGTTCATATGGTTATCCCTTTCCGCCGGGCCGGGAGCGACTCGGTTCCCTGGCCGACACGCTGGCCATCCTTCCCCTGATGTGGGCGCCCGGTAAGGCGACATATCGGGGCACCTATCACTCGGTGGAGGGGGCGGTGTCATATCCCCGGCCTCTCCAGGAGTCGAGCATGAACCGTCCGGTTCGTCTGGTGCTGAGCGCGGCCCTGGCGCTGCTCCTGACGTCGTCGCTCGTCGACGCGCAGCTCTTCAGGCTGACCCGCGAGCAGCTC
>JAICND010000146.1 GCA_025929005.1 Acidimicrobiia bacterium | reverse complement strand
TCGCCACAGTCGATGCGAGCACCAGTGCGGGTGCCCATTTGAAGACCGGACGATCGGCATCGGCGGGGATCAAATCCTCTTTCTGGAAGAACTTGACGCCGTCGGCGATGAGCTGGGCCCAGCCCCACCTGCCTCCGGCGAAGTAGGGACCCATCCGACTTTGCATCTTGGCCGAGAGCTTCATCTCGGCGAAGCCGATGATCATTCCCACAACCGGGATGATCCCGGCTGCCACGACCAGCTTGATGGCAAGCTCCAACCAGAAGTTCATCGATCAACGTCTCCGAGCACGAAGTCGAGGCTGCCCATGATGGCGATGATGTCTGGGATCAGCGTCCCTTCCAGAATCCAGGGAAGGATCGAGAGGTTGGAGAAGGACGCCGAGCGGATCTTCAACCGATAGGGCCCCAAGCCACCGTCTGAAACCAGGTAGTAGCCCATTTCACCCTTGGGGTTCTCGGCGCGGACATAGATCTCGCCTTTGGGAATCTTGATGATCTTCGGGACCTTGGCCAGCAGGGGGCCGGCGGGAATGGAGTCGATGGCCTGCTGAATGATGCTGGCCGACTGTCTGGTTTCCTCGAGGCGCACCCACCAACGATCCCAGCAGTCACCATTGGCGCCGGTCGGGACCCGGAAGTCGAACTGACCATACGGCAGATAGTCGGACACCTTCCGCAGGTCGAAGCCGACGCCCGAAGCTCGGAGGTTTGGGCCTGACATTCCGTAAGCAGCCGCAGTTTCGGGGGGGATCAAGCCGATTCCCTTGGTGCGAGCCAGGATTATCTCGTTGCCTGCCACGAGCGCTTCGAGCTCATTGACCGTGGCCAGGACCTTGTCCATGGCGGCCCGGGTCTCGGCCAGAAAGCCCTTCGGGAGATCCTGGATCACCTTGCGAGTAGCCGAGCCGGCCCCTTGCGCCGGTTTGACTCCACCGATCCGATTGAAGTTGGGATGAAAACGTCCGCCGGTCACCGACTCAAGGAGATCGAGCACCCGCTCGCGTTCACGCAGGGCAAAAAACAGTGGGGTGGCAGCTCCAAGCTCAAGGGGGTACGAGGCATTGAAGACCAGATGCGAAGCGATGCGGGCCATCTCGGTGAGGATCAAGCGGATGAACTGGGCCCGCTCAGGGACCTCAACGCCCAACAGGCGCTCCGCCGCGATGATGAACGGCACCTCGTTGGCATACCCGGAGACCCAGTCGATCCGGTTGACCAGGGTGGTGATCTGGGGGTAGTTCCGCACCTCGGCCAGCTTCTCGTAGCCACGATGCATGTACCCGATGACGGGCTGGACGTTGAAGGCCCGCTCACCGTCGACTGTTGCAACCAGCCGCAGAACCCCATGGGTGGAGGGGTGTTGGGGTCCAATGTTGAGTGTCATGTCGGGGGTCTGCAACTCCACCGACACCGAGACCTCGGACAGGTGGCGGACCAGGTCCTGATCGGCGGAGAGACGGGTCGTCATCACGCCTCCGGGTTCTCGGTCGAGGGTTCTTCTTCGTCCTCCTGGCCTGGCATGCCCTCCACATCGACCTTTCCCGGCCAAGGTTTTACCTCACGGCTCAGGAGCGGATAGGACTTGCGGAGGGGATGGCCGAGAAAGCCCTCCGGCAGGTAGAGCTTGATGAGCTGGGGATGTCCGTCGAACTCGATCCCGAACATCTCGTGAGCCTCGCGCTCATGCCAGTTGGCTCCCGCATAGACGCCGACCAAACTCGCCAACCGGGGATTGTTCTTCTCGAGGTCAGTGGAAAACAGCACGATGAGGCCGGTCGAGATGTCGGCAACGGCCGCTATCACCTCGTAACGCTCCTCGACCGGTTCGGTGAGGGCATCACCTACTTCGACCTGGTTGGACCAGTCCACGGCCGAAAGCCAGGAAAAGAAGATCAGTCCAAAGTCATCACGGGCAGCGCGTAGAGACTCGACCCACCGATCCTTCTCGACTCGAACCTTCGCCGTGCCATGCGCAAACTCATATGAGCCGCCCACCGCTTCGGCTAGCGCCGCGGCCAGTTCCTCGAGGCTGGTAGCGGCGGTGTCAGACGGGCTGGCGGTCACGCTGGTTCCACTTCTCGCGGATGTCTTCGCCCTGAATCTTCTTCTGAAGCAGAACGATGCCGTCCATCAGAGCTTCAGGACGGGGGGGACAGCCAGGGACGTAGACATCGACCGGAATCAGCTGGTCGACGCCTTTGGTCACCGAGTAGGAGTCCCAGTAGGGGCCACCACAATTCGAACATGAACCCATCGATATGACGTACTTGGGGTCGGGCATCTGGTCGTAGAGGCGCCTCACGGCCGGGGCCATCTTGTCCGTGACTGTGCCCGCCACGACCATCAGGTCTGCTTGACGCGGTGACGCCGGCAAGGGGATGATGCCAAAGCGCATGAAGTCGTAGCGGGGTCCCGAGGCAGCCATCAACTCGATAGCGCAGCAAGCCAGCCCGAATTGGAAAAGCCACAAGGAGTATTTACGGGACCAATTGAGCAGCCAGGTGACAGGCTTGGGGGTCCCGAACTTCTGGACTACTCCCACTTCAGGACTCCCTTGCGAATGGCGTAGACGAGACCCAGGATCAGGATGAGGATGAAGGCGGCCATCTCAACCAGGCCAAACCAGCCGAGCTGATCCACCAGGATGGCCCACGGAAAGATGAACACGGCTTCCACGTCGAAGATGACGAAGAGAAGTCCGAACATGTAGTACCTGACGTAGGTCTGGTTCCACCCGGCGCCGACCGGGTCCACCCCGCACTCGTATGTAAAGGCCTTGGCTGCGGAGGGGTTGGTGGGCCGCAGCACCGAGGCCACCCCCAGCATGACCATCACCAGTACGACCCCGAGAGCGGCGAAGAGGCCGACGGTCAGGTAGTCCTGGAAATACGGGCTCATGCGGTCAAACCGGGTTGTTGCATCCGGGCGGCGAGTATAGGGAGGGAGGTCAGAGCCACCGCCAACTAGGAATACTGTTCGGCATCGCATGAACCTAGCGACCAATCGCGACCGCAATGGTCTGGTCAACCTGGTCGGAGAACTCGAACAACGGCTGACCTCCCGCTCCTTGGCTCCCGGGTTGGATCCCGATTTTGCCCGTGCCATTCCGGGCGGCTCTTCTTATCTCCTGGCTCTATTCGACGGCCTCGGCGACAACCAGCTTTCGGGAGAAATCGCCTCTCCATTGCTGGCCGACCGCAGATTCGGCCTTCGCGCTCCCTTTCCGACCACCACCACCGTCAGCATGGCCACCATCGCCACGGGCACCACTCCGACCGAGCATGGGCTCATCGCCCACCTCATGTGGTTCGCCGAGTTGAGCCTGGTGGTCAATACCCTCAAATGGGTCGACCTCACCGGGGCGGGCGTTGCTTACGACACCAGCGCACTGTTGCCGGCCCCCAACCTGTGGGAACGGCTCCGTATGGCCGGAGTTGAACCGGTAACAGTCCAGCCCGAAGGTTTTGTCGACACTCCTCTCAGCAAGGCGTTGTATCGGGGCTGTCGGTGGGTGGGCGTTTCCACGAGCGAGGAGCTGGTAGCGCGGGCCCTGGAGGAGGTGGCCGCGCCTCGTCGATTCGTCTTCGCCTACTGGCCGCCGGTGGACTTTGCAGCGCATGTGTTTGGCATGCAATCAATCGAGTACTCCGAAGCCATGCGAGAGGTGGCTGACATCTGGAGAAGCCTGGCGAGGGCCGTCCCACCCGGAGCGGTCTTGCTGGGAACTGCCGACCATGGCATGGCGCCTATCGCCGAGGAGGGCAAGCTGGTGATCCGCGATGCGGAGTTCCGAATGCTCGACTGCTTTGGAGACCCGAGGGCAGTAATGATCCGGGGATCGAGTCGACTTATCGGAGAGCTGGCGCAACGCACCGGGGGTGAGCTGGTCGGACCGGATCGATTCCTCCCCTGGCTAGGCGGCGGCAAGCCCCATCCCCGCTTGACCGACCGCTTGCCTGCCCACGTGCTACTGGCCCGTCCGGGAACGGTCATCCTTCCCCCCGGATTCGATCGACGACTGGTCGGCTATCACGGGGGCCTCACCGATGAGGAGGTGGCCATCCCCCTCCTGGTCGCCGCGGGGTAACGTCGCTTTGGTGCGGATCTACACCAAGACGGGAGACGACGGCACCACCGGACTCTTCTATGGGGGCCGGACCCGCAAGGACGAACCACGGCCCTTTGCGATAGGAAGCGTCGACGAGCTGCAAGCAGCCCTGGGGCTGACACGAGCCCACCTGGGAGCCGCGCATCCACTGGCCGACCTGACCGTCGAGGTGGAACGAGACCTGTATGTGTTGATGGCGGAACTCGCCACCCTGCCCGAACATCGATCAAAGCTCACACCTGGCCAGACCCTGGTTACGACGCAAATGGTCGAACGCCTGGAAGCACAAATCGACCACTACTCGGCTCTCTTCGAGCCGCCCCAGGACTTCGTTCTTCCTGGAGAAACCATCGGGGCGGCCTTCCTCGATGTGGCCCGGACCGCCGCCCGTCGCGCCGAGCGCTACTGCGTGTCGATTGCCGAACCCGACTCGTACGTGCTTCGATACCTGAACCGATTGTCCGATCTGCTGTGGGTGCTGGCCCGCTGGCACGAGGGCGAATCGCGGTTAGCGCGAGACTGACTGAAGGGACGAGATCGTGAAGATGACCGACCGGCTGGCAGCTGCCTACAGCGACCAGATCACGATGGAGCTGACCTCCTCGATTGCCTACCTGCAGATTTCCGCCTGGTTCGAACAGGCTGACCTCCAGGGCATGGCGTCTTGGATGAGGATCCAGTCTGAGGAAGAACGGCTGCACGCGCTTCGTTTCATTGACTTCGTCCTCGATCGTGGCAACGCCGTGGTTATCGGTCAGGTACCGGCCCCGACCCATGAGTTCGCCAGCGCTCGCGCGTGTTTCGAAGCCGCCCACGGGCACGAACGCAACCTCTCGGCCGCGATACGCAATCTCTACAAGCTCGCTTCCGAGGAAGGCGACGTGGAGAGCTTCACCCTGCTCGAGTGGTTCCTCAACGAACAGGTCGAGGAGGAGTC
>JAICND010000462.1 GCA_025929005.1 Acidimicrobiia bacterium | reverse complement strand
GGTTGGTCCGTCTTCATGCTTGATCCTCGGCCGGCGGCTCTCCTGCTTCGATGCGGTCGAGGTCAGCGATGGCGTCGGCAGGGGTGGGTCCACTGACCGGCTTGGGACCATTCCATGGAATACGGGAGGGGTTGGACTCAGCCGCCAGCCGCGAGGCGTCGCGCAGACTCGCGCGAACCTCCTTGATGGGTTGGACCAGGTCGTCACGGACCTGTTTGAGGTCTCCCACCTCGGCCTCGAGCCCTGTCCGCATTTCCCGGGCTGCCATCCTCAGCTCCCGAGCCCATCCGCCCAGCTTGCGTGACAACATGGGCAGCCGCTCCGGTCCTAAGACCATGAGGGCCACGAGCACAATGACGATCCACTCTCCGCCGTCGATCATGTCAGGTCATGGTAGGCGGTGGTGGCAGCTTCTCTTATCCCCCGTCTCGCCCCCTGGACGCGCCACACCCCGGCAGGGAGGAGGTGCGGTCTGACCGTCCAGTCCTGGCGGGGTGTGTTGTTTCAGCCGGCGAGGAGCCGGAATGGATCGGGCTCGGCGGCTAGCGCAGCGGCAAAAGCTGCAATCTCATCTTCGGTGATCGGATCTGGGTTGATGACTTCGTAGCTGACTCCGGTGGCTAGCAAGACACTGACCACCCGGGCGTTGGCAGGCCGACGCTGCACGGTTGTGCAGGATGGGCACACAAACCGGTAGTTGCCTTCGTCCTGGCTGGGAGCCAGCTCCAGCGCCAGATCTGCGGGTGTCAGCTGTACGTCTCCGCACCAACTGCAGGTCGTCTTGATGGTGGTCATTTTCGGGTGCTCCGCCTTTCAAACCGTACGAAACCGTATCGGCGGAGGCCATACCAAACTTGAGCTTCGTTCTGCGCCTAGCGACCTGTTTTAGGCGTGGTATAAGGCCAGCACCCGCTGCCTGAGACGGGCGAGCGATTCGGCCACTTCTGGGCCCGATATCAGGTTGGCCTGGCGGCCGAGTCTGAGAAGCAGCCGGGCGGCAACGTTGGGATCGGCTGTCGCAAAGTCGATGATGAGATCGGACCCTTTGTCTTCTACCACGTCGACCGCGTAGTACTCCGATACCCACCTCGCCGATGGGCGCAAGGCGATCCGGCAGTGGACGTCATCTGCAAGTGGGGTGTAGCGGACCTCGGGCATCGTGGGAACTTTGGGAGGAACGAATCGCTCTTCAGTCGGGTCGATGGCCCGGATGCGGTCCACCCGGAATTGTCGAAGTCCTCCGGCCAGTCGGCAATGCGCCTGCACATACCAGTTGCCCATGGAGGTGAAGACGATCTGAGGCTCGATCTGGCGCACAGTCGTTTGATCGCGGCTCATGGACGTGTAGGTGATTTGGAGGACCTCACCCGCAGCCGCGGCCCGTCTGAGACGGCCCACCAGTTCGGGTTCCCCCGCCAAATCCACATCCAGGACGGCCGAGTCTTCGTCGGGAAGCAGAGTCCGGGTCAGCTTCTCCACGGCCGATGCCAACTCCGGGCCAGCCTGACCGGAGTCGATAACCGCCAGGCCCGCGGCCAGTAGGGCCAGTCCCTCACTCGGTGAGAGCCGCGGGGCGGAAGCGAAGTAGTCCGCGGTGTTGATGACGACCTCGTCGTCGTACACGTCCGCGTCGATGAGATCTCCGGGCCCATAGCCAGGCAGGCCACAGAGGAAGACGATCTGGAGGTCGTCGACCAGTTCCTTGCGTGTGTATCCGAACCTGTCGCATAAATCGGAAACGGTGGCGCCGCCATGGGCAAGCACGTAGGGGACCATGGCAAGGATTCGCGCAAGCCGGGAGACTGTTCGGCCACTCATCCCGACTCCCGGACCCGGTCGACTATTGCCTGACGGAGCGCCGGCGGTCGCAGAACCTCGGCACCGTCACCAAACGAGAGCACCCAACTGATGAATGCCTCTCGATTGGCCACGGGGATGGTGACCACCAGCGCCCCGTCATCTTCGGGGGCCTTAACCCGGCCGCCCAGCTGGCGGGCTGCCCACCAAGCCACCTCGTTTCCGAAACGGACC
>JAICND010000335.1 GCA_025929005.1 Acidimicrobiia bacterium | reverse complement strand
GTTCATCCCTGAATGACTGGGTAGATCTCGTCGGCGAGAAGGCCGTGGGCCTCTTTGTGACATGCGGCGGCTGCATCGGCGTCGGGAGCGTCGACCAAGCAGAAGACCTTCCCGCCGGTTACGTCCACCCAGTAGTTAATGTAGTTCACCTTGTACTTCCCTTGTATTTCCAGGTCGGCTTGGTGAGCTGCCGCTACGTCGTCCGCTCCTGCTCCCTCGGGCAGAGTCTGATGAACATCCATAAAAAGTGGCATCGCCGTCCTCCTTCGAATCGGACCCCCTTTGGGTCTTTGAATGGGCAAGATAATGTGCGACCGTTCCTGAAACGTTCCCGCCCTGGCTATGGATCGAGAAAACCCGCAGGCGTATCCTGGACGCCATGATTTCGGCTTGTGATGTTCGCTTACTGGGTGGATTCGCGGTGAGGGTGGACGGGCAGTCGGTATCACCAGACTCATGGCGCAGCCGCCGCGCGGCCGACCTGGTCAAGCTTCTGGCGCTGGAGCCGGGGCATCGCATGCACCGGGAGCAGGCAATGGACGCCCTCTGGCCCGACCTGTCCCGGGAGGCCGCTTCTGCCAACCTTCGCAAAGCGGTTCACTTCGCCCGCCGAACTCTTGGGAACCCGGAGGCGTTCAGTTCCCAGGAATCAATGCTGGACTTATGGCCAAGCGGGCCGCTCGGGACAGATCTCGACCGGTTCGAACACGCTGCGTCTGAAGCGCTGAGGAGCGGAGATCCGCAGGTCTGTGCTGCCGTTGCTGGCGCCTACGGAGGGGATCTGCTTCCGGCCGACCGTTACGAGCCGTGGACCAGTGACCATCGGCTGGCGGCCCGGCAGCGGTACCTGAGCCTGCTTAGAGCCGCCGGCCTTTGGGACCGGGTGCTCGAGCTTGATCCGACCGACGAAGCGGCTCATCGATCGCTTATGCAGCGGCATTATGAGGCTGGAGACCGCCGGGAAGCCATTCGACAATTCGAGCTCCTCCGAGGCGCCCTTCGGGAGCACATCGGAGTAGGGCCGGATGCCGCGACGGTTGCGCTTTACGAGAAGGTCCTTGCGATGGAGGGCCACGATCCACCCGGACCTCGGGAACGCGCTGCGGCCCTGTTGGCCAACGGACTAGTTGCATGGAGCCGGCGGGATCTGGCTGAAGCCCAAAAGCTTGCCCGGGACGCGCGTGCCCTGGCTCTGGACGCAGAGCTCGGTCACGAGTTGGGCGAAGCGTCTACCCTGCTAGCTCTCATTTCTTATGCCACGGGCACCTGGCACGAGCTCTTCCGGAACGAGTTCGCAGACTCCGTTCGCCGCGGGCCGGAACTGGAGATGGCGGTCTTCGACGCCCACCTGTGCTTTCAAGAGTTTTACCTGCACGGATCCGACGGGCACGAGGGTGCGGACCGCTTCGCGCATGAGTTGCTCGAGATGGCCAGTCAGGCCGATTCGAAGGCAGGCCGGGCTCTTGCAGCCCTCTTACTCGGCGAGTTTGCCTTACTCTCCGGCTCGCTTGACAGGGCCCTGGAGTACCTGCGCGAAGCCGCTCGATGGGCAGAACAGTCCGGATGCGTTTCGGCCCACTCGATCGCCCTTGAACGCCTGGCCGAAACCGAGGTTTTGCGCGGAAACGTCGCGGTCGCCCGTTCCCTGTTAAGGGAAGCGCTACCCATCGCAGAAGCGTCGGGGATCCCGTCCCACCTCGTGATCAGAGTCTTCGGAGTCGGTGTGCTGGCCGCAGAAACGACTGTGGATCGCCTGCGAGCAGTAGCCGAAGGAGAGCGTTGGATAACCGACGCCAGCCGCGTCTGCGAACCATGCTCGATGACCTTTCGTATCGAAGCAACCCGTGCTTTCGCCCGCGCTGGCGTATTGCAGCGGGCGCGGATCCATCTGGCAGAGGCGGAGCGCATCACCGGGCTGTGGCAAGGGGGTCCCTGGACTGCTGCAATTTGGGAGGCTCGGGCCGAGGTTCGCCGTGCCGAGGGAGATGCCGAGCGGGCCCGCGCCCTCTTCCTGGAGGCCAGCCAAAGGTTTGGCGAGTTGAATCGCCCGCTCGATGAGGCTCGATGCCTCGCGGCAGCGGATCTAGCCGGCTGATTGACGGAGCGGCTTCCCCCTGGACGCCCTTTGAGACTTCTACGCAAGTATGGGGAAATTTAGTGGTCTTGAAAGAACGGTGCGCGAACCGCGGTACCTTCAAGGGATCAGGGCTCAGCCTCCCTGTCTAGAACCGATCATCATCCAGGACCCAGATTCCTACGCCGCATATCGAGCGGCCTCGCGAATGCACATCCACAGACTTTATCTCCATTCCAGTCGCTCACTTCGGTTCCCTGGACGTTAGCCCCGTTGGATTCCACCTTGGACGCTGCCGGACTTGTTGGTTGGACGGATTCTGTGCAGCAGCGAAAGCCTTACCGCGCAATTCGATCAAAAAATCGGTTCTCCTCACCTTTCCGTGGGTAGCTGAGCGGTGATTCCCCCACAGCACAGGTAGATCATGGCGATGACTGCGGCTGCGCTGTGGTGGCCGTAGCCCCGATTGTTGATCAGGCGGATCTTGGAGTTCAGCCCTTCCAGCTTGGAGTTGGACAACCCGAGTTCGACTGCGGCCAGGATGCGCTGGCGGTTGGCCGGATGGTCTGCGCCAGCTTGACGAAAGCGGGAAAGAATGGATCTGGCGACGCTGGACGCACTGCGCCGCCAGCGCTCGGTACTCCACCGCTGCTGGCAGCTCAAAGAATCTCTGCGGGACCTGTACCGGTTGGAACATCCCGAGGATGCCGCCGCACACCTGAAGCGTTGGCTGGCCTGGGCCTGCGGCTGCCGGATTCCCTGGTGGAGGAGTCGTACCGGGCCTGGCCCTGGTCGAGTACCCACAGGGACAACGTAGCCGGCGAGCCCG
>JAICND010000161.1 GCA_025929005.1 Acidimicrobiia bacterium | reverse complement strand
TGGGTCGGTGACCTGGTTGATCGTGGCGGGACCCTTTGCGCAGTTGCGCCCGCGGGAGCCGGGATGCTCTGGGTTTCCCTCGAACTTCCGTATGTTCAGTGTCTCGGGATCGACGTACGCGAGGAGGCCGCACGCCGACTCGCAGTTGAAACACGTCGTTGGTACGAGCATCGAGCGTTGCGCGACCCGCTCCGGCCAAGACCGCGAGTCAAGTTCTGACCAATCGTCCCATCGTTCCTTGGGGGGGAAAGCCGCCAGGTCGATCCCGCTGGGACCGGGGTAGAAGGTGCCGTCGACTCGCGAGCGTTTGTCGGTCATGCGAGTGGCACCGCCTGCGCTGCCTGCACATAGGCGTGTTCGTAGGCAAGAAGGCCGATCAGGGCGGGTAATGCCACCCACGCACCCAGCCAGGGTGCCGCCAGCCCGATTATCGATAGGACGATCCCGGGCCAGAACCAACCGCTGTAACGGCCGTTTGTCATCTCCCACTGGGCGAGGCGGGCGTGGGCGGTCCCGTGGGGGAGCGTGGCCTCTCCCCACACAAACAGGAGATGAACGAGCGAAGCGATGGCCAGGCACCAGTGAAGAGTCCTGCCGGCCTCGACCTCGGTGAACGACTCGACCATCCCCAGGACGGCCGAGCCAGCCAGCACCGCTTGGACAGCCATGTGGGGAGGCAGCAGGGGGTTCTGCCAGAGATCGCGAGCCTTAGATTGTGCAAATAGGTAGGCGGTGTAGACCGCCGACATCAAAGAGAGAGGAAGCCCCGGCACGGCTGCCACCTGGCGCAACGTTTCCGATTCGGTCCAGCCAGAGACGAGTTGCCCTGCCAGCACAGCCCCGTAGCCGAGGATGAAAATGGCTCCCCGCACCAGCCAGCTTCGCCACTGGGGGCGGGTGAACAGATAGAAGAAGCGTTCCGGGTGCTCAAGATCCCATATCAGGAGCGCTCCCGTCACGCTCAGAAAACCGATACCGACCAGCGGAGCACCCCAAACGAAAAGGTCGCTCGTCCAGTCGAGAAAGCCGGTCAACACCAGTAGCAACGCCACCAGATAGGCACCGGCCGCGATCGACTTTGTCCAGGTGTAGAGACTGACCCGCCAGTCCCACGGCGCCCGGTGACCGATGTCGTAAGAAAGCATGGCTGCGGCCGAAGAGTTCGAGAATCCTCCGGGATGACCCGAGCGCACCCCGTCCCCCTGCTCACTCCACATATATAGGTTGCCACCGGGCCGGGTGGCAGCGATGGGGTCGAGGGTGGCTTGGTGGGCTCCCTGGTAGAAAAGTTTGGGCTGAGTGTCCTTTTCGGGCCGTCGAACGGCCACCGGATGCCGTAACACGATTTCGGCCACCTTGGAATGGGGATCGGCCAGGTTGCCTACCAGTATCGCCTCAGTCGGACAGACGACGACACAGGCGGGTTCCAGTCCGATATCGATCCGGTGGGCGCAGAAGTTGCACTTCTCGGCGGAGTGGTCTTCGGGGTTGATGAATATCGCGTCGTAGGGGCAGGCGGCGATGCAGGCCTTGCAGCCGATGCAGATGCGCTTGTCGAAGTCGACGATGCCGTCCGCCCTCTGATACATGGCAGAAGTGGGGCAGGCAGCGACGCAGGGAGGATCGGCGCACTGATTGCACCTCGTCACCTGAAACGCTCGACGGGTTTGAGGAAAGTAACCAACGTCGACGGACTTGACATAGGTGCGGGTCACACCGAGGGGAACCTGGTTTTCTGACTTGCAAGCCGTGGTGCAGGCGTGACACCCGATGCACCGGGTTTGGTCGACGACTTTGACCCATTGTTGGAGGCTGCTGGTGGCTACTGGTGAGGCGACCTCGATAGCAGAGGTGCCCGGGACTTCCACCGATCAGGCCTTTTGGATGAGGAAGTGGAACTCGCCGTTCTCTTCCCGCTGTTCCTTGAGAACGTGGCCCATGTCCGAGGTCCAGGCGGGAACGTCGGTGCAAGAGCCGCGATCGGTCGATATCAACTCGACCAGCTGACCCGATGTCGCCGCGCTGATGGCCTGGCTCAATTTGATGATTGGCATCGGGCACTGGAGTCCACGGGCGTCGACCGTTACTTCTGGCACTTCACTCTCCTCAGATAAAGAGATTGATCGTGGATTGCTTCATCAAGCTGATGGCGGCGCCTGCCCCGGCCGGTACATCCAGCCCATCGATCAAGTCGTCGCGTTCCATTCCCATCAGAGTCATGGTCATCTGACAGGGCCAGAGCTTGACCCCCATCTGCTGGGCGAGTTCGAGAAGCTCTTGCACTGACGCCACTTTGTGCTTGTCGGCCAGGTCTTTCATCATCTTGGGGCCCATGCCCCCGAAGTTCAGCTTGGACAGACCCAAATGTTCGGTGGTGCCTCGGTTGAACACCGACAACATCTTTTGGCGCCAATCGTCACCGGTGATGCCAGCGTCCGGTTTCTTGATGATTCCAAGCCCCCAAAACGTGAAGAAGACCGTCACTTCCATGCCATAGGCCGCTCCGGTGGTGGCGAGGATCAAAACCGGCCATGCCTTGTCGAGATCGCCGGAGGCGGCGATGATCACCATCTTTTCCCGTTCGGGCTGCTGCTCCGCGCTGGGTGCTTCGTCAGGGACCGCCGAGAGATTCGGGACCGTCATCGTTTCCTCCCGCTGTGGCACGCAGCAAGTATATTCGTGTCTTCGTATCTTCGTATATACTAATCCTTTCGTCAAGGCGACTCGAGGTACGAATGCGTGTAAGCAACGATGAGATCGCCCGGCTGCATGCCAATGTCTGCAAAGGTCTGGGTGATGCCAAGCGGTTGCTGATTCTCAACAGCCTTCGTGATGGTCCGCGTTCAGTCAGCGACATATCAGCCGAACTCGGACTGCGACCCGCCAATACCTCCCAACACCTCGCCATCCTGAGGGACAAGGGCCTGGTCACGTCCCGCAAAGATGGACAGTGGGTCTATTACGAGCCGAGCTCGCGCAAAATCATTGAGGCAATGGACCTCCTCAGGGAGGTAATGGCCGAACAGTTTGGTGCTCTCAACCCGAGTCGGGGCAGATAAGCCATGGAGGTAAGGCTGCTCAGGACTCCGGGATTGGGCGACAGCAGCTACGTGTTGTCGCACGATGGATTGGGCATCGTCGTCGACCCCCAACGTGACATTCACCGGTTTGTGGATGAGGCCGAGGTCTTGGGCGTCCAGGTCCGGTATGTGCTCGAAACCCACATCCATAACGACTACATCTCGGGGGGCCGGGAGCTGGCGCGACAAACCGGGGCTGATTTGATACTGCCGGCCGGGGCGGGGGCCGCCTTTGCGTACGTGCCCGCATTTCATCTTGAGGACTATGTCGAAGGAGATCTGCGAATCCGGCCTCTCCACACCCCCGGTCACACTCCCGAACATGTCTCGTATTTGATTCTGTTGGATGGAGGTATAGCTGCGCTGTTTTCTGGAGGGAGCCTGTTGGTGGGTGCAGCGGGACGGACAGACTTGCTCGGCGAGCCGCGCGCCCGCCAGCTTGCCCGCCTCCAATATGGCTCGGTGACCCGCCTCTCCAAATTGGGTGATGGCGTCGGGCTTTATCCCACCCATGGGGCGGGTTCGTTCTGTAGCGCGGGCGTCGCCGGTCCAGCCATTTCGACGATCGGCCAGGAGCGGACCTCGAACCCGGTTCTTCAGCACCCCGACGCGGATCAGTTCGTGGCGGCCCAGCTTGGAACGCTTGACCCTTACCCCCGGTACTACTCACAGATGGGCCCCGCCAATCTCAGGGGGCCGAAGCCAATGCCGGTGACAGAACTCGCCGACATATCGCCGGAGGCCCTCAAGTCGATGCTGGGCGAAGTTCAGATCGTTGATGGCCGCCCGAAACAATCTTACGCCGACGGCCACCTTCCCGACGCATGGGGAATCGAGCTCAACGAAGACTTCGTCACCTGGGTGGGTTGGCTGCTGCCATACGATGCGCCGATCGTGCTGGTGCTTGATGACGATCAAGATGCCGGACAGGCAGTAACGGCCCTTGCGCGCATTGGGTTTGACCACGTTAGAGGTGTGATGAGGGGAATTACGGGTTGGCTCGAATCAGGCGGAAAGCTTGTCTCGCACTCCACTATCACTGCGCGGGGATTCCTCGAAGCGGCCGGCCCCGATCCGCAGGTGTTGGACGTTCGTTCTCCCAGCGAATGGAACGACGATCACCTCGAAGGCTCGGTCCATTGCTACTTACCCGATCTTGCCCTTGCTGTTCCAGGTGGACTCGATCGCGAGCGTCCCCTCTATGTTGGATGTACCACAGGCCATCGCGCCTCAACGGCGGCCGGGTTGTTGGCCCGGGCTGGCTTTCGACCGGTGGTCATGGTGGGTGCAAGTCTCCTGGGCGTTCTGATGCTTCAGGACCAACAGGCCCCAGTCTGAATGCTTCGGTCGCTGTTCCCCCCCAACCCACGCAGGACCGGACACGAGCCCGACTACAGGTTCTCGTTCGCGAATGAACGAACATTCCTTGCTTGGATTCGCACGTCCCTGGCTCTCTCTGGTGGAGGACTAGCCATTGTTCAACTGCTGCCAGAATTCCTCGGGAGAGACGTCCTCGGAATCCTGCTTCTGGTGCTGGGGTTCCTGACCGCAGCTACCTCCTACCGAAGATGGGCCGCCAACGAGCGAGCGCTGCGCAACGATCGCCCTCTCCCGGCTTCTCGACTGCCGAGGCTTCTGGCAGCAGGAGTGGCAGTGGTCGGGCTGGTCGCCGCCCTTTTCCTATTGATCGAGCGGCTCTCATGACCTCGCAGCCTGACCGAGTCTTCGACCCGGCGGTTCAGCACGAACGCACCGCTCTGGCATGGGAGAGGACT
>JAICND010000380.1 GCA_025929005.1 Acidimicrobiia bacterium | reverse complement strand
GGATCTGGAGGATGGGTTCGAGCTCAAACTCCCGCTCGTTCCGACTCCATGTCCTCCAACTCTTCGATCGTCATCAGAACTTCACGCGCCTTCGAGCCCTCGGAGGGACCCACCACCCCCCGCGTTTCGAGGATATCCATCACGCGACCAGCACGGGCGAAGCCGATGCGGAGCTTGCGTTGCAGCATCGACGTGCTGCCGAGCTGGCTTCGCACGATGAGTTCCATAGCCTGGCGAACCAACCCGTCTTCTTCATCGTCCTCGGCGTCAGCGGCGCGGGCTGCTTCGGCGGCGAGGTTCTCGATGACGTGATCGTGATACTCGGCATCGCGCTGACCCTTAACGAACTCCACCACGGTGTGGATCTCTTCCTCCCGCACCCAGGCGCCCTGAAAGCGAACCGGACGGGGCTCGGCTGCGGTCATCACGAGCATGTCGCCCATGCCGACCAGCTTCTCAGCGCCGGCCCCGTCGATGATCACGCGCGAGTCGGTCTGGCTGGCAACCGAGAACGCCAGACGCGAGGGAATATTCGCCTTAATGACACCGGTGATCACATCGACCGAGGGACGCTGAGTGGCAATGACCAGATGGATGCCAACCGCCCGCGCCATCTGGGCGATGCGGACGATGGCCTCTTCGACGTCGCGTCCCGCTACCAGCATCAGGTCGTTGAGCTCGTCGACGATCACCACGATGTAGGGGAAGCGATCAAAGCCCTCTTCGGGCAGACCGCCGGCATCGAGCTTCTCGCGATATCCGATGATGTCCCGAACCTTGGCATCGGCCAGCAGGTCGTAGCGACGATCCATCTCCGTTACGGCCCACTTCAAGGCATCAGCCGCCTTCTTGGGGTTGGTGATCACCCGGTGAAGTAGGTGCGGCACGCCGTTGTATTGACCGAGCTCAACCCGCTTGGGGTCAACCAGGATCAATCGAACATCGTCAGGCGTCGTCCGCATCAGGATCGAGGTGACGAAGGCGTTGATACATGACGACTTCCCGGCACCGGTGGCACCGGCGATCAGGACGTGAGGCAGCGCGGCCAGGTTGAGCAAGCGGGGTCGGCCGGAAATGTCGACTCCCAGTCCCACCGCCAGCGGATGCCGGTCGGCGGCGGCCTCGGGGCTGCGGAGGACGTCTCCGAGGGTGACCAACCGCCGGCGCCGGTTGGGAACTTCCACGCCGATGGCCGATTTGCCAGGGATCGGGACAAGCAGCCGGACATCGGGGGTCGCCAGCGTGTAGGCAATATCGTGGGCGAGACTCGAGACCCTGTTCACCTTGACACCAGGAGCCAGTTCGATCTCGTACCGCGTAACGGTGGGACCCGGATCGATCAGAGTCACTAGGGCATCGACCCCGTGTTGGCGCAGCGTGTCCTCGAGCTGAGCGGCGGTCTCTTCCAGTTCTTTGCGGCTCTGCTCCTGGCCCCCGCCATGCCCGAGCAGATCTAAGGGAGGCAGCTGGTATCCATTGGGAGACGCCGCGGGCCTTGCCTTGCGGGCCGGTTTGGCCCTAACTAGCGCCGGGGTGATCGTGGTCGGTTCGTCCTCGGTGATATCGATCACCTTGGGTTCGGGAGGCGCCGGGCGGGCCAGATGACGGCCGGCCTGTGTTACATGGCGTCCAGACTGAACGCGGGTACTGGTGGCGAAGTTGCGAATGCCGCGGGCGACGTCGCCGACCCCGGCCACGAGCTCTTTCACCGTGGTCCGGGTCAGGATCAGGACTCCCATGCCCATGATGGCGGCGAGGACCACGAATGCGCCCCAGGTCCCGAGCAGTCTGCGCAGCGGGAAGGCGATCAGTGCCCCAAGAGCACCGCCTCTCTCCTCGACCAGTGTGAGGTTGGGTACGAGGGCGACACCGCCCGTAAGCAGATGGAACATCGAGAGGGAGCCGACAAAAGCGGTAACGGCGCCGCTGACGATCCGACCCGGACCTTGACGGGGCCGTCCAATGATGAGCCCTGCCCCAATCCCGATCATCAAAACCGGAAGCAGATAGCGCCACCATCCGAAGGCAAATCTGGTGCCGTCCTCGACGGCGTCACCAAAAGGTCCCGCTAGGCCGAGAAAGCCGAGCACGATGAGGATGGCCACAACGATGATGGCAAGTCCCCAGACGTCGTCGGCCTGACGACCCAACTGTTCGCGGAGGCGATCTCGAAGCGCCCCCAGCGAGAGGCGCGACGTTGCCTTGCTTCCGCTTTTCCCGGTCTTTTGCGAGGACACCCGCTTCCGCCCGCTGGCACCCCGGCGGGTGGGCGTCCTTTTGGTCATGTAGGCGGTGAGACTACCTCACCGCGGCTGGAACAGCCGGAGTTCTCGCAGGGTTCAGAGTTCGAGGACGACCGGCAGGATCACGGGGCGCCGGGAGGTCTCGGCTTTGATGACACGGGCCGCGGCCTGACGCACCACCTGCTGGAGCGCCGGCCCGTCATGGGCGTCGGCGGTGAGCCTTTCCTGGACGGCCTGGCGAACTGCCTGGGCAGCCTTCTCCAGCACCGCCTCGGGGTCGTCCATCATCCCGTGGCTGTTGAGATCTGGACCAAAAACGATCTCGCCCGACTGCGGGCTCACCGCCACGGTGACGACCACCACACCCTCGTCGGCGAGATGGCT
>JAICND010000456.1 GCA_025929005.1 Acidimicrobiia bacterium | reverse complement strand
CGCTCCTCAAGGGCGGCGAGTTCGGGCGAAGGTTCCACTCCGAGCTCGGTGGCCAGGGTCTCCTTCACCCGGGCGTAGGCCCGCAACGCCTCGGCCTGCCGACCCGAGCGGTATAGCGCCAGAATCAACTGGCCCCACAAACGCTCCCGCAACGGGAAAGATTCGACCAGACCACTCAACTCCCCAAGCACCATGGCGTGATCGCCGACCAGCAGTTCTGTGTCCATCAGGGCCTCGACCGCCAGGAGCCGCTCTTCCTCCAGACGACGGCCGGCCTGTTCGGCGAATTCGAAGCGGCGGAGGTCGGAGAGGGCGGTACCTCGCCACTGGGCAAGGGCTTGACGGAATGCTTCGGCGCCTTGGGCGGGATGGCCGAGGGTTCGGAACTGGACACCTCGCTGCACGTGGCGGCGAAAGCGGGCCACGTCCGAGTTGGCCACCGGGATCTCGAGGAGATAGCTGTCGGATACGCGTTTGATGATGTCTTTCCCCAGCGCATGACGCAGCCGGGAGACTGTTGAGTGGAGCGAGGCCTCAGGGGAGTCGGGCGGTTCTTCTCCCCAGAGTGCATCGACGATGCGATCACTGCTGACCGGCGTCGGCGCCTCAAGGGCCAGAAAGGCCAGCAACGCCTTAGGCAGCTCTCCCGGGACCTCGATGCTCTGGCCGGACATATCGAGGACCTGCAGGGGACCGAGCAAACGAACGTCCACGAACATGGAAACTACCGGTCCTGCCGGCGTACGGTCGGGGTGCACACCTTCCGATGCTGGCACACGCCGCTAACCAACGTCTAACGGTCCCTCGGGGTGGGCGTCTTGTGCGACGCAGTGGAGTCCTTGGTTAGAGATTGGTAATCGGCAGCTGCCATGCTTCGTGCATGACCTCTCACAAGAGCGGGCGCCAAGAAGGTCCCCCAACAAGACCGTTGGTTCGGCAGATCGGTGCGGCTTGGGTGCTGGTGTGTGCGCTGTTCACCGTGGCTTGTAGCGAGCTTCCCAATCGCTCTGACCCAACTGCACAAGCGACGACCCAGACCTCATCAACGGTCCCCGATTTGAGCACCTCAGCAGCGTCGACCGTTACCGCGGTTTCGACTCCGAGTGCAAGTACGACAAATGCTGTGCACCCCGGGCAGTGCTGGCGCTGCTTTCCATACTGACGTTCCCGACCCTGGTCGAGGAATTTTGAAGGCGGCGCTCTACCCGTTTCCATGAGGTACACCGAAGAATCGAGGCCTTCGATACCCATCCCCAAAGCGATCGCACGCTTCAACCGGTATGTCGCCAACCCGATCGCCCGCAGGATCGCCGGATGGGCGCCGATGTTCGCCATCGTGTACCACCAGGGCCGCCACTCGGGGAACCGATACGCGACTCCCATCAACATCTTTCGTATCGACGCAGGTTTCGTCATCGCCCTCACCTATGGGTCCGACGTCGACTGGGTGAAGAACCTCATTGCAGCCGGAGGAGCCGAGATCAGGCATCGATCGCACACGATTCGAATCGCCGACCCGACGTCGGTTTCCTCAGATGAAGGTATGGCTGCCATGCCCCCGCTGGTGAGGCTCATCCTCCGGATGATCAACGTGACCCAGTTTCTCCGAGTCAGAAGTGAAGATCCGACCTCGTGACGCGACCGATTCGCTCGATCGGTCATTGGTTTAGAAGGGTCGGGCTCTCTCTCGGAGCCAGGGTTCGATCCGGTGAATTCGCATGGCTCCTTCCCGAAAGAGCCCCTCGATGAACTCTGCCGCCTCAACCGGGTCGAGATCGAGCACGAAACCGTTGAGTCTCAAGTGGATGTCTGCGGCGGCAACTGCAGTGCGCTTGTTCCCATCCAGGAATGGGTGGTTGAGAATGATGCTCTCCCACAGGGCGGCCGCTTCGCTGATCCGGTCCTCGTAGTAGCCGGACTGGGGTCGGAAAACCGCCGCCTCAAGAGCACCGAGGTCACGAACTCCAAAGGTCCCCCCGAAGATTTCGACAAGCGCGTCATGGATGGCGACAACCTCCGGGGTGGTCAAATAGGCGACCGCCACGATCTACTGAGCGAGT
>JAICND010000227.1 GCA_025929005.1 Acidimicrobiia bacterium | reverse complement strand
CACCCTTCGTTGCCGTGTTCGTTACCGACGTAGAACATGGCGACGAGGAAGGTCCCGATCACCGTGAGAATCCCGGCAGTCAGAAAGCCGCGATTGATCGGGGCGAGAGCAGATCGATCTTTGGGGGTGGCCCGCACCATGAAGACGCCTGCGATCGATGCCAACACCCCGATGGCCCGGGCGATGACTGGGAAGATCAAACCGAGGACCGGGTTCGCTCCAATGGAGGCAAAGGCTGCCACACCCAAAATGATCGAAGCCACCAGCGTGACTTCATAGCTCTCGAAGAGGTCCGATGCCATACCGGCACAGTCTCCGACGTTGTCGCCGACGTTGTCAGCGATGGTGGCGGGGTTGCGGGGGTCGTCCTCGGGGATGCCCTGTTCGACCTTGCCGACCAGGTCTGCGCCCACGTCGGCTGCCTTGGTGAAGATGCCACCACCCACCCGCAAGAAAAGGGCGAGTAGCGATCCCCCAAAACCAAACCCGACCAGGATCGCCGAAGACGTGTTCTGGAAAATCATGATGATGAGAGTTGCCCCGAGCAATCCGAGGCCGACCGTGAACATCCCGGCCACTCCCCCGGTCCGGAATGCGACCTTGAGCGCAGCCGGAAGCGACCCCGAACGAGCCGCCGCCGCGGTGCGAACATTGCCCCGGACGGCCAGGCTCATGCCGATGAATCCCGTCAGCCCGGACAGAAAACACCCGGCGAGGAAAGCCAGCGTTCGCGACAGCCCCGATTCGAACAAAGAGAGAGCAACTGTGCCGTCGGGTCTGGTGACCTCGGTGGAGGTGAGAAACACGACCACGACCAGTGGGATGAGGATGAACAGAATCGTTCGGAACTGCCGCCGCAGATAGGCCATCGCCCCTTCCTGGATGGCGGCGGCGATTTCCTGCATCTTGGCGGTGCCCTGATCGGCCTTGATCACATTTCGCGCCAAGAGAAATCCAACCGCGATGGCTACCAGGGCCGCAGCAGCAGAAACGATCAGCCAGATCCACTCTCCGGAACCGAGTGTGAACTCCTGGAACCCGCCCTCGGCGGCCAAGACGGTGGTCATCTAGGTGTTACTCCTTGTGTTGATAGGTCGTCAGGGTCCGACAAAAACGGCACCCACAGGTGCCGTTTCAGACCGGCTGCTCCAGTCGCGTCTTATCGGTGACCGGACCGGTTCCCCTCAGGAACGAGGGAAGGTTAACAAGTGAGGACCGACCGGAGGCCGTCCCAACGAGCCCTACTCAGTCGGTCCGATTGAGCTTGTCGACGCTCAGTAGCAGCGCGGCCAGAACTGAGCCGACCCCTGCGAGCAGCACCCCGTCCTTGATCCAGTCGAAATCGGACAAGCCCGAAGTGGCAAGTGAACCAGCGATCCCCACCAGGCCAATCACCGTGCCGGCGAAAACGAGGGTGCGTCCTCCCCGAAACTCGGCCAGGACGGCGAAACCACCGGCTGCGAGAGCCAGGGCTGCAATCACGATGAAAGGCCAGGCTGGCATCAATCCCAATAACCTGAGGGTAGAGCTGCTGGCGACGGCGACCAGACCTCCTATGAAGACGAGCGAAGCCGAGGCGATGATCCCCATGGCCACAGGCGAGGAGCCTCGGGGCAACTCAACCGGCGTCGCGACGATTGGGTCGACAGAGGGCAGTTCAACCGCGATGACTCCTCCGTCCTGACTCAGGTCGAGGGCTGCCGCCAGCTGACGGTTGAGCCGGGGCGACGACGTAGAGCGAATTCCGAGGGCCATAGCGAAGCGGGCATCGTCACTGGTGGAAAGGACCAGTTCTTCACCTTCGACTCGAAGGTGGAATCCATCCACCCGGGCGCTTACCCCGACCTGATCGAGAGGCCAGCGTCCCAGAGTGCCGTGAGGCGACATGAGACGTAGCTCCTCTTCGTCCAGATGGATCTCCACCCGGACCCCGGGCTCGGCGTCGCCCGCCATCTTGATGGTGCCGGTGAGTTCGGCGTCCACGGTATATCCCTTCCGCCTCCCACCGACCCCCTCGCGTGCGTGATGTTAGGCGGCCAACGCCGGTTTGAGAACCATCTTTGAGAGGTAGCTAGCCTGCCCCGACCCTTGCCCGACTTCATCTACTACATGCGCCGGGTCAGCCGGCATTACCCACCCGATCGCGACGTCCTCAAAGACATCACCCTGGGGTTCTACTACGGAGCCAAAATCGGGGTGATCGGACCGAACGGAGCCGGCAAGTCTTCTCTCCTCCGGATCATGGCCGGGCTCGACGACGGCTACACGGGTGAAGCCAAGCTGCTCGAGGGGTACACCGTCGGCCTGCTCGAGCAGGAACCTCGTCTGGACGATCACAAGGACGTCCACGGCAACGTCATGGACGGCGTAGCCGCCACTAGGTCGCTCCTGGACGAGTACCAGGCGGTGATGGACGGATGGGCTGATCCCGATGCCGACTACGAAAAGCTCGGAGCTCGCCAGGAGGCTCTGGAGAAACGGATCGAAGCGGCCGGGGCCTGGGATCTCGACCGTCAGGTCGAAATCGCCATGGATGCTCTCCGGGTACCGGACGGCGACAGTCCCGTCACGAACCTATCCGGAGGTGAGCGTCGCCGCGTCGCCTTGTGCCGACTGCTTCTCTCCCACCCCGACCTCTTGCTTCTGGACGAACCGACCAACCACCTCGATGCCGAATCGGTGGCCTGGCTGGAGCACTTCCTGGCCGACTATCCGGGGAGCGTCATCGCCATCACCCATGATCGGTACTTCCTCGACAACGTCGCAGGTTGGATCCTCGAACTCGACCAGGGACGCGGGATCCCATACGAAGGGAACTACTCGGGTTGGCTCGAGCAGAAACGGGCAAGACTCTCCCAGGAGGAACGAGAAGAGTCGGCCCGGCAGCGAACCCTGGCTCGTGAGCTCGAGTGGGTACGGATGTCACCCCGAGCCCGACAGGCGAAAGGACGCGCCCGGCTTACGCGGTATGAGGAACTCGTCGCCGAATCCGAAGCCGTCGAAAAGAGAGCCAATCGCTTGGAAATTGAAATCCCATTCACCCGCCGACTCGGCGACAAGGTGATCGAGGCGAACGATGTCAACAAGGGCTATGGCGATCGACTGCTGATCGAGAACCTCACCTTCAAACTTCCACCGGCCGGGATCGTTGGGGTGATCGGTGCCAACGGTGCAGGCAAGACGACTCTCTTCAGGATGATCACCGGCACAGAGACACCCGACGGCGGCAGCATCGACATCGGTCCGTCGGTGGAGTTGGCCTATGTCGATCAGACCCGCGACGCCCTCAAAGCCGACAACACGATCTATCAGGAGATCTCGGGAGGCGCCGAGTTCCTCAAGATCGGCAACCGCGAGATCAACAGCCGGGCTTACGTAGCGTCACTCAACTTCAAAGGCTCCGACCAGCAAAAGAAGGTTGGGACACTGTCCGGAGGCGAGCGCAACCGGGTCCACCTGGCCAAAATGCTGCGCACCGGAGGCAACGTGGTCCTGCTCGACGAGCCCTCCAACGACCTCGATGTGGACACTCTTCGTGCGTTGGAGGAGGCTCTGATCGCGTTCCCGGGATGCGCCATGGTGATCTCCCACGACCGCTGGTTCCTCGACCGGATCTGTACTCACATTCTCGCCTTCGAGGAGGATTCCCAGGTCCGCTGGTTCGAAGGCAACTGGTCCGAGTACGAAGAGTTCATGATCGATCGCTTCGGTCCGGAAGCGGTCGTCCCCCATCGGC
The DNA here is from genome assembly GCA_025929005.1 of Acidimicrobiia bacterium. Lineage (GTDB taxonomy): Bacteria > Actinomycetota > Acidimicrobiia > Spongiisociales > ZC4RG35 > JAICND01. The sequence continues at coordinate 153 of JAICND010000227.1, read as the reverse complement.
CACGCAAAACGCGTTTGGGTTGAATGATCCGGTCTTTCTGACAGGGCTCAAATCGTGTTGATGGGAGATGTATCGGTCACATCCTTGAGCGACATCGTGTGGGGGCCAGCAGAGCGCTCAATTCGTTCTTGCGGGAGCCATTGGACTCTCGGT
>JAICND010000420.1 GCA_025929005.1 Acidimicrobiia bacterium | reverse complement strand
TGCTGGCCGTGGCCTGTGGCGCCGGCGAGGACGGCGGACTTGCCTCAACCCTCAAACTCAACGACGACCCGGAGTCAGCCCTTTTGATCGTGCGCGACGTGGGCGGCTTTGTCCCGCCCGACTTCATGGTGCGGCAAGGGCCCCGCCTCATTCTGCTGCGCGACGGCACCCTCATCAGCCAGGGCCCCATGATCGAGATCTTCCCCGGGCCGCTGTTGCTCAACTATCAGCAGACCCAGCTCGACGAGGAGACGATGCTCTTCGTTCTCGAGGAGCTTGACACCCTCGGGTTCGTGAACATCGTCGACGAGACCAATAACGACGCCGCCAACTTCATCGCCGACGCTTCCACGACGGTGGTCACGTTCTTCAACCAGGACGGCACCCACCGATTCGCGGTGTATGCCCTGGGTCTGGGCTCCGATCCTCTGGGCGGTGTGGACTTCACCGATGCCCGGATTCCCCAGCTGGCGAACCTGGTGACCGAGTTGGAGAACACAGGATTCTCCGGCTCAAGCACTCCCTATGAGCCGAGAGCCATTCAGGTGCTGGCGGGGATTCGCGAGTTTCCCCCCGAACCCGGCTTCGCCGATGTCCGGCCCTGGCCGCTGTCCGTCACCTATGACGCGATGACTGCCACCAACCTCACGACCTGGCGATGCGCGACTTACCAAGGCGACGAGATGACCGCCCTGCTGACCGTGTTCGGTCAGGCCACCCAGGAAACGACCTGGGAGGAGGCAGGCACCGAATATTCGATCGCTGTGCGCCCCCTCTTTGCCGGAGAGGAGCCTTGCGCGCCGATGGTGCCGGCCGGCTGATGGTTAGGCGGCTGAGGTCTAGACGGTCCGCGACCTTCTCATCATTCGGAGGATCAGGACCACCAGCACCGCTCCCACAGTGGCGGCGATCCACGGGATTCCCTCGTTGTCCGGCGTGAGCCACTGCGCAAAGACCAGTCCACCTATCAGGGCGCCAATGATTCCCGCCACCACCGTCATGACAACGCTCATCGGATCCTTACCGGGTACGAGCAGTCTGGCCAGGGGGCCGACCACTGCTCCGATGACTAGATAAAGGAGGATATCGCCGATGTCCATCTTCGCCTTTCCGTTCGAGGAGAATGGATACCGCCTGTGAGGGTACCGATGAAGATCGACCGATGACGCCCAGAGGGGTTATGGCTTGGTCCGGGCGAAGGCCCGTTCCATAGCCTCCAGACCCTCCTCGACGATCTCGTCCGAAGCCGTCAGCGGGACCATCACCCGCAGCACATTGCCGTGGACGCCACACGACATCAGGATCAACCCCTCTTCCAGGGCTGCCATGGTGATGGCATTGGTTCGGTCAGGATCGGGTTGCTTGGTGGTGGGATCGGTGACGAGTTCCACTCCGACCATGGCTCCGAGCCCCCTCACCTCTCCAATCCGGGGATCGGACTCGGCCCATCCCTCAACTGTCTTCACCACTTTGCCTCCGATGGACTGAGCCCGCTCGGCCAGGCCTTCGGACTCGATGACGTCGATGACCGCCAGAGCGGCGGCGCAGGCGATGGGAGAACCCGCATAGGTCCCACCGAGACCGCCCGGTCCGGGAACGTCCATGATCTCGGCTTTCCCGGTCACGGCCGACAGGGGGAATCCGCCCCCCAGGGACTTGGCGATAGTTACGAGGTCGGCCTCGATTCCGGCGTGTTCGATGGCAAACCAGCGGCCGGTACGAGCAAAACCGGTCTGGATCTCATCGGCGATCATGACGATGCCGTGACGGTCACATATCTCTCGCAATGCCAGGAGGAATTCGGGTGGCGCCGGGACATACCCACCTTCGCCCAGCACCGGTTCGATGATGATGGCCGCCACCCGCTCAGGCTCGATGTCCTCCTTGAAGATGTGCTCCACGCCGGCAATGGCGTCAGCGGTGGAGACCCCTCGATAAGGGTGGGGGTAGGGAGCGTGGAACACCTCGGAAGGGAACGGTCCGAAGCCCGACTTGTACGGCGCCACCTTGCCGGTGAGCGCGAGAGCCAGCAACGTCCGGCCGTGGAAGCCGCCCGAGAAAGCGATCACTCCAGCCCGACCGGTGGAGGCTCGGGCGATCTTCACGGCGTTCTCGACGGCTTCGGCGCCGCTGTTCAGCAGCAGGGCCTTCGTCTTCGGGCCATGCGGGAGCAGTGCGATGAGTTTCTCGCACAGCGCCACATAAGGCTCGTAGGTCGCGACATGAAAACAGGTGTGCAGCAGTCGCGAAGCCTGCTCTCGAATCGCTTCGACCACGACCGGATCGGAGTGCCCGTCCGTCATGACTCCAATACCGGCTGCGATATCGATGAAGTCGTTGCCGTCGGCGTCCGTCAGCGTGGCCGCCGAAGCGCGATCGACCGTCGCGCGCGTCACCCGGGGGACGCCCCGCGATACCACTGCT
>JAICND010000074.1 GCA_025929005.1 Acidimicrobiia bacterium | reverse complement strand
CTCGAGCAGGTCGGGGACATCGCGGTGGTCGCAACGGCCGCCAATGGTCAGGAGGCTGTGGCCCTGGCGAGATCGCATGACCCCGACGTGATCTTGATGGATGTGCGGATGCCCACCCTTGACGGAATTGAGGCCACTCGTCAGATCACAACCAATGGAAGGTCGCGGGTCATCATCCTCACCACGTTTGAACTGGACGAATACGTCTTTGAAGCACTCCGGGCGGGGGCGAGCGGCTTTCTGCTCAAACGGACGCCTCCTGGTGAGTTGGTTGAGGCGGTCCGGGTAGTGGCTGCCGGCGAGGCGCTCTTATCGCCATCTGTTACGCGACGGCTCATCGAGGAGTTTGTAAGCAACCGTCCGTCTTCGGTCGAGCCCCGCCTCGTCGATGGACTCACTGAACGGGAACGAGAGGTACTCGCCCTCATCGCCCGTGGTCACTCAAATCAGGAACTGGCCGATCGGTTGTTCATCTCGGAGAACACGGTAAAGACGCATGTCAAGCGCATCCTCATGAAGATTGGCGCCCGCGATCGGGCTCAGGCCGTCGTGATCGCCTACGAGGCGGGCCTGGTCGGCTAATGCCCTTTGAAGTGGGGAGGCCGTGTCTCCACGTGAGCCGCGATCGCTTCCGTCAGGTCGTCGGAGAGCAAGAAGGCTGAGTTCCACACCGCCACATAGTCGAGTCCTTCTTGGACTGACCGGCCCTCACCTGCCCGCAGCACGGCCTTGGCGCCCTGCACCACTAAGGGCGAGTTGGCGGCAATCTCGGCTGCCATGGCCGATGCCGCCTTGTGTAACGCCTCGGTATCGGGGAGGACCCGGTTGACCAAGCCGATCTCGGCAGCCCGATCGGCATCGATATCAACTCCCGTGTAGACCAACTCGGCCACATGACCAGGCGAGATGATCCTCGGCAGTCGCTGCATGGTTCCGACATCAGCCACCAGTCCCATCCGAGTTTCCCTCACCCCGAAGACTGCTCCAGCCGCGGCCAACCTGATATCGCAAGCGGTTATCAGATCAAGACCGGCACCGAGGCAGTAGCCGTGGATGGCGGCGATAACCGGCTGCGGGCTGTCAGCCAATGCCGACATCGTTCCCTGGAGTTCTTTGACCTTGCGGAGGATCTGGCGGCGCCGGTCGGCTTCGGACACACCTTCGGGAGCGAGAGAAGCCAGCATCTCCAGATCGATCCCCACTGTGAAGGAGGGGCCCCGCCCTGCCACCACGATGACGCGTACGGTGGGATCGTCATTCAGTTGCCGCACCGCAACCGGGAGATCGGCCCACATGTCCACTGAGAGGGCGTTGTGTTTGGCGGGGCGGTCGAGCCAGAGGGTGGCGACGCCGCCGTCGTTCTCGATCGCGATGTGGGCGAATGCCATGTCCGGAGATTATTGGCTTACAGGTCGCTCTGACGCCAGGCCTCGCGGATCTTGACCCGCCCGCCTGAGCGCAGAACGCCGCCGCGGTAGATGCGGCCGGCTACACGGACCATGAGGCCGATCGACGCCATCATCACCACGATGGCCAGGGCATGCTCCCACCAGGCGATCCCGTCGAGCGAGTTGCGAATTGGCACGACATAAGGGGCTGTGAACGGGAAGAACGAGGCGATACGGGCAGCCGGGGAGATCGGATCGTCGAGCACCTGGAAGCTGACGAAGAAGCCGACCACCGCCACGGTGCTGAGTGGAAACGAAACAGTCTGCGCCTCCTCCGGCCGACTGGCGAGGGCGCCGGCCGCCCCGAAGCCAACCGAATACACGGCGAAGCCGAGGACAAACCAGACGAAGAGAACGACAAGTGTGGCAATAGGCAAGTCAGGAATTTCGAGCAATCCCGTGAGGCGCACGACGATGAAGGCCACGGCCAAGGTGAGAAGGAATTGGAGCATCCCCAAGACTCCGATGCCAAGCACCTTGCCACCCAGCAGCTGCCAGGGCCGCAGCGTCGCTAGGAGCACCTCTACGACCCGGTTGTTCTTCTCTTCGGTCACTCCGGTCAGGGTCCAGGTCCCGTAACCCAGGATGGCGATGTACATGAGTATCAGACCCACATAGGCAACAAGCGGGCGGAGGTCGCCCTCCAGGTCCTCGCCACTGAGGGTCGATACTCGGAGCGGCTCCGAGGAGAGGATCGCGACGACGTCGGCCACTGCCTGGCCGTTCTCGGCGACGAGTTCTTGCAGACGGACCGATCCCGCTGCTCTCTGGAAGAGTTGGACCGGGCCTCCCTGCGAAGAGAAGCCGCTCGACTTGAGGATCATCTCTTCGCCGTCGACCATGACCAGGTCGACCTCGTCGGCTTCGAGAGCGGCCCGAGCCAAGGCAAGAGTCGGATAGGGGAGGGTGAGGAAGGTATCGGGCTCTTCGTCCTCGGCGAGGCCGGCCGCGGCCAATTCTTCAGCCGCCCTCAACACCGGTTCATTGCCATCACCCACGGTGCCAATGCGATGGGTATCGGGTCCTCGTCCCAGCAGTTGGGGAACCACAAACGCACCCGCGACCACCAGGACAGTCAACACGAGCGATATCAGGAACGACTTGCTGCGCCCGCGTTCTCGCACCTCTCGTCGAGCGACCAGAGCCAGGCCCTGCCAGCCCGTCATGACACCGCCTCCAGGAAGATTTCCGAAAGGCTCGGGGTCGAGTAGATGAACCGTCGGATCTGACCAGTGGCCAGTGCATCCCGAAGGACCGACCGGACATCGACCTTGGCATCGATCAAGAGCTGATGACGGCGCCCGACGGTCTCGGATCGGATCACGCCGTCGAGGTTGGAAATGACCTCACCGCCGCCATCGGCGATCTCAATCTCGAGGTGCCTGACGGGCGAGGCATCCTTGATCTGATCCACATTTCCCGACATGACAACTCGTCCCTTGTTGATGATGGCCACGTCCTCGCAGAGATCCTCGACAAGATCGAGCTGGTGCGACGAGAAGAGCACCGCCGATCCCGCGTCCGCCCTTTCTCTGAGCACACCCGCCATAGTCTCGACCCCGATCGGATCAAGACCGGAAAAGGGTTCGTCCAGGACGAGCAGTTCGGGTGAGTGGACGAGGGCAGCGGCCAACTGGACTCGTTGTTGGTTGCCATGCGACAGCTTCTCGACGGGGTCGTTGGCTCTCTCCGTCAGGCCCAGGCGTTCCAACCACTGACCGGCGCTCGTGCGGCTGGTTGTCGTGTCGAGTCCGTGCAGGGCCCCCAGATAGGTGAGTTGGTCAGCTGCTCTCATCTTGGGATAGAGCCCTCGAGTTTCTGGCATGTAGCCGAAGCGGAGTCGATCGTCATCGGTTATGGGGCGACCGTGCCAGGTGACAGCGCCTCGATCAGGTGTTATCAGGCCGAACACAGCCCGCATGGCGGTGGTCTTGCCGGCGCCATTTGGTCCGAGAAAGCCGAGCATGCGACCGGGCGCCACGGTAAGGCTGCAGTCGTCGAGGGCGAGAACCTCACCGTATGTCTTGGCGAGGCCCGCGATCTCAAGCATCCGGCCGACAAGATAGCGAGCCCTTGGGCGGGTCGGTCTGAGGCGACTTAGGCTCGCGAGCAATGGAACTAGACCGTGCCCTCTACACGACCAGGGCTATGCGCCGGGTCCGCCCCGATCCGATTCCCGATGCCGAGGTTGCCGGGATTCTTGACGCCGCCGTGCGAGCCCCGTCTGGCGGCAACAGCCAGAACTGGAGATTTCTCACCGTCACCGACGTCAACGTTCGCAGCCGGCTCGCTCCGGTCTACCGGGAAGCCTTCGCGATCCTCCAAGAGACCGTTTACAAGGATGCCTGGGCTCGAGCCCAGGACATCGGCGATCGGTCTGCGTTAGCGGTCCAGAGGTCATCAGCATGGTTGGCGGAGAACTTTGAACAGGTCCCACTGTGGCTGTTCGCATACTCCCGTAACGATCCCTCAGGGGCCTCGATTTATCCGGCGGTTTGGTCGGCGATGCTGGCCGCTCGGGGCAAAGGGATCGGCAGTTGCCTGACCACCATTCTTGGCTTCTTTCGCTCTGAGGAGACGGCGGCGATTCTCGAAGTTCCCCTCGACAAGGGCTGGACCCTCAACGCCTCGGTCTCTTTCGGCTACCCCCTTGGCAACTGGGGTGTCGCCCCCCGCAAACCCGTGGAGGAGGTGACTTTTGCAGATCGGTGGGGCAACCCGGTGAGCTGGAGGTCGCACCCGCCTAGTTTCGACTGAACCAAGCAGGCGCCGAACCCGTCACATCAGCAGCAAGAGACGGAGTGCACATCGGCGGGAAAATCCATGGAAGAACCCGAACCAGCCTTGATCAGGGGGGCCGCGGCCGGCGACCAGGGGGCCTTCGCCGAGTTGGTACGCGCCTATCAAGCGCAGGTGTGGAGATTCCTCCGGCATCTTCTCGGCGATCCCGCGTTGGCCGAAGATGTCACTCAGGAAACCTTTATTCGGGTCTTCCTCAAGCTGCGGACGTTTCATTTCCGTTCGAAATTCTCCACCTGGGTCTTTTCGGTGGCACGCAACGCCGGTATCGACGCAATCCGGAGTCGAAACAGGCGAAGCCGTCTGGCCGAGGGACTGGCGCCCCTCACGTCCACGGCCGGCGGTCCCGACCGGAGCCTCGAGTTGGAGACCGCCATCGCAACGCTTTCGCCCAAACTGAGAGAGGCTTTCCTATTGGTCGAGGTAATGGGGATGCGTTACCACGAGGTGGCAGGTGTCCTCAAGATTCCGGAGGGGACGGTCAAGAGCCGTGTCTTCCACGCCAGATCGCACCTGATCGCCTGGATGCGAGCGGACATCGAGGATGCCGATGAGATGTGAGCGTGTCCGCCCCTTGATCTCGGCGATGGTCGATGGTCAGGCTGCACCCGGTGTCGACCTGCACCTGGAGGGCTGTGCCGATTGCCGCCAGTTCCTGGCCGACATCGAGCGGCTACGACGAGCAGTTCGAATCGAAAGCGCCGAGACTCTCCCCGATCTAGCCCCGAGGATTCTGGCCCGTCTCCCGCGCCGGCGCCCCGCAGGATGGTTGGCGCCCGCGGCGGGGGCGCTGGTGGGTCTCGTCATCGGGATGCTGGTCACAGGTGGATGGACCGGTCCCAATCCCACCCTGGCAGCCATGGTGCCCGAGTCGGTGATGGCTGGCCAGTCGGGCGTCACCGAGTTGTTTGGCAGTTTCCAGGTCATCGAGCGGATTCGTCCGGGGGTCACTCGCATGTATGACGGTGAACTGGCCTTCCGGTCGCCCGAGTCGGTGTCATTGATTCTTACCCAGTCCTCGGGCCCCCCGGGATGGCTGGAGAACTCGACGATGCTCATCGTCGAAGAGGACGAGGCTCTGGCGGCCGGGCCCTTCCCTTGTCCATCGTTTGACGGTTGCGAAGGAGCCGATCCTTTCAGGAGGCTGACGGTGGGTCGCGATCCCTTCTCAGTCGTCACCCCGGCGCCCCTCGATCTGGTGGTGCCGGTCGACGTTTTCCGTAACTCGTCGAACCCACCCGCCCTACCTGCCCGGGTGATTGCCGGGCGTGAGGCGATCGGCGTTCAGCTGATCGCAAGCCAAACCCGTCCGTTACTCGATGCTTTGTTCGGCCTCGGCAACTGGCGTGAGATCCACGACACCGACCTCGTCCATGTGTGGCTTGATCGCGAATACCTGGTGCCGCTAGGCATGGCGGTCATGGCGGTGCAAGGTGATGACCGAGCCGTATGGGCTGCCCGCAGAGGATTCATAGATCCCAGTTCAAGCCCGTATCTCGAACTCACATACACCGAGGTGGCGTTCATGGGCGGTCCCGCCATCGAAGTCAAAGTCGATGCGGGCGATGCCGCCGTAGACGCTGGTTACCGACCGGACGCAATAGGTGCCCCTCCGGTCTCGCCAGCCATGCCGATAGTGGCAGCCGGACGCCTAGAAGGGGCAGTTCCTTCCGATGTTTGGGCGTGGAGTGACGGGCGGGCCTGGATCAGGCTGGACAGGGCGTCTGACTGGCAGGGACCCGGACTATTCGGCAACCTGGAAGGCGTCGTCACCCCGATCGCGCTACCTGGTGGAACGGGGTACCGCGCAGCCGACGGTTCGGCAATTTACATCCATGCCGCCGACCAGGACCTCGTCCTCTCGGGCTCGGTCAGCTACGAGGAGCTCCTGGCGCTAGCGGAATCGTTGCTGGTTGCGGCTCAGCCCGTCCCGGCGGATTGGCCGGAGAGCACCGCGGGAGACAGCGAAGGTGTTGACCTCGTGGTCGCCCCTGATCTGACAGGATTCACCGCGCCAATCACCAAAAAGGTCGGCGATGCCGTGGTGATCGACCTGGTCGGCTCCGGGAGCCGGGCTGCGCGTATCACGCAGCAGCCTGGGGGCTTCTTGCGGCCGCCCTTCGACCCAGATGCCCGCGCGGTGGCAGTTCGCGGGACGGTGGGCCGATTCTCTCCGAGCCTAGGTTTGCTCGAGTGGGCCGAAGCCGGGGTGGTCATAAGTGTCGCGAGTAGCCAGCTTTCGGTGACCGAGTTGATCGAGATCGCCAATGCGCTGGAGCGTCCGTGAGACGTGCATTGCGGTTTGGTCTCGGGGTTTTGGTCGGCTTGCTGATCGGTGCCGCCGCTGCTCTCACGACCGGACTCACAGTCCCACCCGTGGCCACAACGACGGAGACGACAACGACGACAACTGTTCCCGTCTCAACAAGTTTGCTCCCCACTTCCACCGACCCTTCCTCCACCGGTCTCCTGCTGGTCTGGACCTCAGGCGGGCTACCCGAGGGATTGTCTGCGCAGGTTGCATCGCTTGCCGGTGTGACCGCGGTGGCGCAGGTCAATGCCGACCTGGCAGCCCTCACCGACACAACAAACTCCAAAGGCGGGCTAGTCGGCCAAACCGAACAGGGAATGTACGTCCCCATCGAGGTGGCGGCGGTGGATGACTCGATGGCCGAAGTGGTGCCGGTGGAGTGGCAGGCCGGGTTGGAGGGGCTATCAGATGGCGCACTCCTCACGGAGACGTCCGCCCGGGTTCGAGGAGTAGGGATGGGCGGGATGCTGACGATCGAAGGTGTCAACTTGCGGGTGGCTGGAGTGATGCCCGATGTGGTCCTCGGGGGGAGTGAGGTGGTCGTGTCGGTCGCATCCGCGGAGAGGTTGAATG
>JAICND010000281.1 GCA_025929005.1 Acidimicrobiia bacterium | reverse complement strand
GTGATCGCGACCCTCGAGGTCGCCATTGGCGAGATCGAGATCGACCTCGACCCACGCGACCTCTTCGACGGAGACCTGCTGATTCCCGGCACAGACGACGACCTCGTCCTCGAGGTGGTGCTCAGTGATGACCTTCAGGACGCCTATACGACCCGGCGAGGTGACATCAACCTCGACCTCTCCGCGCTGCAGCTCACCGACAATCGCACGGCTGTGGTTGCTAGCGGCAGTGGGGACATCTTCGTCACGTTGCCCGCACGTGGCTCGTATCGCGTAATTGCACACAGTGAAACTGGTGAAGTTGAGCTGATTGGTGAAGGGTCCCGGGGACCTGGATCATTCGTTCAGTCAGAGTCAATAGTCGCCGGTTTGCCGCTGCTCGAACTGGTAGTTGAAAGCGTGAGCGGCGACATCATCATCAATCAAGGAGAACGGTCATGAAACAGCACGCACTGGACCCCTGGTCCCTGATTGGCGGCGGGTTCCTGGCTCTCGTAGGACTCTTGTTCCTGATACCGGCACAGCCATTCGACATCACTGACGGCTTCCGGGAGTTCTTTGGCTGGGCCTTCCCAGTCCTGGTCGTGGCAGCGGGGCTGGCTCTCATCGGCCCGGCGCTGCGGCGAGCACAACCCGAGCCCGAGCCGGAGACCGACCTCAGCGACTTGCCTGGTTGATCATCTCCTGTTTCAGCTTGGCGAGCGGGCCCGACAGCGAGACGTGATAGACGTGGGGGTTGACGAGCCGGCGGACCCCGGGATCGAGCCTCTCCAGGTCTGCAACGCGGCGAGCCTGAGCCATCACGACTTCGTCGTGTGGACTCGGCAGGTCGGTGGTCGAGACGGGCTGGGCCAGCTCTTCGAGACCACTGACCTTGTCGGCAGATAAGTACCGGACCACTCCCAGCTGGTTGGGGTGGTGTAGCTCCAAAGGTGGCTGCACCAGCTCATCCTCGAGTGCCAGGAGATCGGCCGTCGCCACTCCTCTTTGGTCGTAAACCCGCCAGCTGCGTTTGGCGCCCGGGTTCATGGTCTTGGCAGGGGTGTCAGAGACCTTGATGGCCGGCTGCCAGACCCCGTCGTCAGCAACAGCCGCCAGTTTGTACACACCGTCCAAGTAGGGGTCACCCTGGGAAGTGGCCAGCCGCGATCCCACCCCGTAGACCAGGCGCTTGATCAGATGATCGGCGTCAACGCCATACCGGGGAGCCTCTTCGGCGATCTGTTCGAGGATCTGCCAGATTGTGATCTCGTCCAGTTCGCTCGACAGAACGATCGACGTGTCGGCGAATCCAGCCTTGTCGAGCATTTCGGCAGATCGAACCGCCAAGTGGGCCAGGTCACCCGAGTCGAGCCGGACTCCGAGCGGTTGGTATCCCTTCTTGCGAAGTTCTTCGAAAACCGTGATGGCATTGGGAAGCCCGGATTCAAGGGTGTCGATGGTGTCGACCAGCAGAAGGGTCTCCTCGGGATAGACCTCGGCATAGGCCCGGAACGCCCCCAACTCCCCCATCCCCAGAGCCATGAAAGCTTGCACCATCGAGTGGGCGTGGGTTCCCCGCGGCAAGAAGCCGAGTTCATGTGACCTTCCCACCAGTGAAGAGCCGCTGGCACCACCAATCAGGGCGCCTCGAACGACCGAGTAGGCGCCCGACCCCTGGGCACGGCGAGCCCCGAACTCGAGCACGGTGCCTCCCCTGGCGGCGTCCAGCACCCGTGAGGCTTTGGTCGCGATCAGGGTCTCAAAGTTGAGATGGTTGAGCAACGCCGTCTCCACCAATTGGGCGAGGATGAGCGGCCCCTCGACGACCGTCAAGGGAACCCCGGGGTGAACCACCCGGCCCTCGGGGATGGCGTTGATACTCAACTCCGAGAAGTCACCCTCCTCTCGCAACCACCCGAGGAAGTCGGTTCCGAAGATGTGCCCGCCGCTAATCGTTGGGTGACGGGCCAACACATCAGTTTCGTACTTGTCGAAATGGGCGTTGTTGAGCCAGTCGACAAAGGTCCGGAGGCCGGCGGTGATTGCGTAGCCGGCTTGATGGTTCCCGTAGTCGGGATAGCTCCGGAAGAAGTGCTCAAAGCGAGCCTTGTGTTGGTGGAGCCCCTGGCGGTAGTAGAGCTGCGCCATGGTGAGCTGGTACTGGTCGGTCAGGAGGACGTCACCGGCCAATCGGGTGGGATCGGGTTCGTGCACCCGTCTATCTAACCTCGTCTGGTGCCGGTCGGCGTCCCGGCGCTGAGGTCATTGGAGCTGGGCTGCGACCTCGGTGTGACCCGCAGACACGGCGATATCCGCCGCAGTGCGGCCCTGATCATCTCTGATCGAGGGATCGGCGCCGTGGGCGAGTAGCAGGCGCAGAAGATCAGTATCCGCATTCTGAGCAGCAGCCATCAACGCCGTGAAGCCACCGGATTGACGTCCGTTCACCGCGGCGCCGGCGTTGAGCAGGAGCTCGGCGCTAGCCAGCCTGGTCTCGACGTTGCTGCCGGCCACGGCGGCGTGAAGGGGATGGTTGTCGAGGGCGTTGGTCGTCCGAGCGAGCACGTTGGCACCGGCTTGAAGAAGGAGGCGGGCTGTCTCTGGCTGGCCGAAAAACACGGCCAGGTGCAGAGCGGTGAAACCGTCCGGAGAGTAAGCGGAGACGAGCTCCGGATCCTGATCGATGAATGCCTGGACCCGGGCTTGGTCGCCGAGAACGACGGCTTCCCAGAAGTTGAGCTCACCTGTTTGTTGGCGGAGAAAGCCGAGGATGTCTGTCTGTCCCCAATAGGCGGCGACGATCAACGGTGACAATCCCTCCGCATTGCGTAGGTTGATTGTCTGCGGATCGGCATCGACGATCTTCTGCACCTCCGACAGGTCTCCGCCTTGAACGGCTTCGAAGATTCGGCTCTCCACCTTGCCTCCTATCGCTGCTGGTACTATTTAGCATAGCTAATGATATGACCGCAATTCGAGAGCTGGCTGATCAAGTGGCTGAGACTGCAATGCGATTGCAGCGTCGATCGCGCCAGGAGGCGTCGGTGCACGGGCTCACCGGTGGCCGTCTGGCTGCGTTATCGACGGTGGTGGCTGCGAAGCGAGTCTCGTTGTCTTCCCTGGCGGAGTCGGAGCGGGTCAGTCCCGCCACCATGGCTCGGATCGTCGACTGGCTCGAAGACGGCAAATTGGTGGTGCGAGTCCCCTCCACCGAGGACCGGCGACTGGTCTGGATCGTGCCAACGATGTTGGGCAAGGCACTGGCAGCAGGGTCCCGTCGGCGTCGGTCATCGTGGTT
>JAICND010000300.1 GCA_025929005.1 Acidimicrobiia bacterium | reverse complement strand
GCTTGATCAGCACGCCCCCGGCCCGATGGACGATGCATTTCGGTTGCCCGGTGGTTCCGGAGGAGTAAAGGATGTAGATCGGGTGATCGAACGGAAGCCTCTGAAAGCCTTCTAGCGTGACTCCTGCGGATAGGAACTCTGCATAGGTGACCGACAAGGGGATCCCGTCGAGTTCCGGGTTCTGGGAGAGCCCGGGCACCACCACCACCATCTCGAGGGAGGGAAGGGCTTCCACGATCTGACGGAGTTGCCCGAGACGGGGAAAGACACTGCCACCGTAGAGATAGCCATCGGTCGCCACGAGTACTTTCGGTGCGACCTGACCGAACCGGTCTACCACGCCGCTCACACCAAAGTCGGCCGAGGTCGAGGTGAAAACGGCTCCGATGGTTGCAGCTCCGAGCATGGCAATGATCGTCTCAGGCATGTTTGGCATCCAGGCCGCCACGCGATCACCGGCGACTACTCCCATCGCCTGCAGACCCGCCGCGAACCGTGCCGCCTGGCTGCGCAACTCGACCCAGGAAAGCGAACTAGCGGATCCGTCCTCGCGGCGGTAGATGATGGCCGGCTCGTGGTCCGGGCGGCCGCGACCGTGGAGAAGGTTCTCGGCAAAATTGAGGGAAGCTTCAGGAAAGAACCGACCCTCCCACATCGCCGCACCCGGATCGAAACGCACAGGTCCCTTGTCGCCGACGATTCCGGTGTCATCCCAGGTCAGATCCCAAAACCAACCGGGTTCGGCTGTTGACCAGACGTGGAGCGCTCTCGTGTTGGGAAGGGACACTCCCGTTGTCGCTTCCACCCGACGTCGAAAGGAGTCCATCCGGCTGGCGCCAACCCTTGCTGGTGAAGGGGTCCAAAGTGGAGCCGTCATGTCAGGGGCAGATTGGCATATCGCAGTCAGTCGAAGATGATCTCGACCATCGGCGCTGTGTCAACCAGGGATTCCAACGGTTCCACCGAGAGGTACCACCGATTCCAGGGATGGCGACGGGTGAACACCCATTCGCGGAGGGCGGGGTCAAGCACGGGCCGGGCTGTCGCCGGGAGATCTGCTCGGATCGACTCTTTGAGATGAATGGTCACCGCTGGATTGGCAAGGACGTTGGCATACCAGCCGCGCAACCCCGAGGTTCCAGTTATGAAGGTTCGGTCGTCCAGATGTAGGAACCAGATCTCGATTCGGTGGGGCCGGCCCGACCGAGCCCCGACGGTGGTCAGATCGATCGTTCCATCCCCTCTGAGGGCGGCACGTACCGCCGGTTCGAGATCAGCCAACGACATCAACCGCTTCGGCAAACGAGGCCAGGGATGAAAACCTCCAGCGAGGCTGGACCGACCCGGTCGGCGAGGGAGTGGCCCCGGGGCCCTTCAGGTCATGTCGACGATCGATCCAGACTGACGGCAATCCGTAGCGGGCGGCCGGCTCGTGATCATGGAAGAGGCTCTGGGCGACGTGCAGCAACTCCGACCGCCCCACCCCTAAGGCCGGCAGGCTCGCGAACAACTCCTCGAAGTGGGGAGGGCTCGGCTTGTAGGCGCCAACTTCGGAGGCCGTGATGATTCGATCGAACTCGACGCCAAGAACGGCATTGCTAGCCGCGAACGAGGCCTCGTCTACGTTGGAAACGATGACGAGACGAAACCGCTTCTTTAACCAAACGAGTGCATCGGCCGAGTCGGAAAAGGCCGGCCACTCGGGCACCGACGCACCGAATGCGCGGGCATCGTCTTCGGTCACGACGGCTGCGCATCTGGCCCCGATGCGCCGGAGAGTTTCGGCCAGGACCTCCGGATAAACCAGAGCAGGAGTCCGCTCTTGTTCGACCACGGACTCGATCTCGGAGAACCAAACAATCAGTTCGTCGGGTGAGGCAGCAAGGTCTCGGGCTGCAGCCCAACGGCTGAGGGCTGTCCGAACGCCTGTCTCCCAATCGATCAGCGTCCCGTAGCAATCGAAACTGAGCGCCCGGAACTGGTCGAAGTCACCCATTCCGGTGCCGAGTCAACCGATGTCTCGACGTTGGAGCCCGGCGATTCCGACCATCACCAGTAGGGCGGCGAGAGCGATCAGCCAGAAGAGGGGAACAAACGTCACTTCACCTAGAGGCAGATCCGGAACGTGTGTGAATGGCGACAGATTCAGGAGCCACTGAGGGAATTGAAGGATTTCACCGAGTTGGCCAAACACCAGACACGCCACCAGAACGCCCCAACTAAGCGATGTCAAACGAGGGAGGATCCCAAAAAGAGCCGTCGCCACGCCCGCCACCACCCACACCGCAGGTACCTGAATCAGGGCCGCCCCCACGATCCCCGGCGCTTCCCCCCCGATGTCGCCAACGATGGCTCCGTAGGTGAGTCCCGCCCCGAGGCCTGCAATCGCCAGAATCAGGATTGGTCCGACCAGTGCAAAGAAGAGATGGCTCCAGGCCCACGTACGTCGGGGCACGGCTGTTGCCAGTACCGGCTCGCTCAGCAGGCCCTCCTCTTCGACCCGCAGCCGTAGGGCGGCCCGGATGGCGTAGGCCGAGGCGATGGTCGCCAGAATGGCCATCGCCGCCGCGAAGTAGGCGTCGGTGATGCCCTCTTCACCGCCAAGGAGCTCGAAGATTTCAGCCAGCTGCGGGCTGTCCGTAAGCAGGTCGCCGACGGAGTCACCGACGCTTCCATAGACGACACCCAGAGCTGCTAGCCCCAGCGACCAGCTGAGAAGGCTGCCTCGTTGGAGACGAAACGCAAGCCCAAATGGCGAGCCAAGACGAGGGGCGGCCTGGGCAGGACCGGGCCGAGGCGGCAGTACCCCCGCCCCTACATCCCTGCGGGCCGACAGGAGGTAACCGACACTCCCCAGAACGAGGGCAAAGGTAACGGGCAATACCAAGACCCACCACCGCTCCCCGGTGTTAGCAAATGGGCGCAGTTGTGTGAACCACCCGATCGGTGACAACCACGATGCAAACGGCAACCCGCCGCCGTCTCCCAGCATGCGCAGGACGAACGCGGCCCCCACGGTGGTGACGGCGATCCCACGAGCCGCGCCTGCGCCCACAGTCAATTGGACTGCAACGGCCGCCACCGCCGCAAAGGCGAGTGCGGT
>JAICND010000031.1 GCA_025929005.1 Acidimicrobiia bacterium | reverse complement strand
GTCGAGATGTTCGGGTTCGACGCTCGTCACCACGAGTCCGCGCAGATGCAGCAGTTCAAAGGTGCCAAACGCCTCGTCGGCTTCGAGCACCAGCGGAGGATCGACCCCCAGGTGGGCATTGGTTCCCAGGTCGACCAGTTCTCCGCCGACGACGAAGGAGGGGTCAAGGCCAGTCCCCCGCAGACCCGTGACGAGCAGACCGGTCGTGGTCGTCTTGCCGTGGGTGCCGGTCGCACCGATAGTGGGGAGGTTGTCGGTGATGGCTTCGAGGAGCCGTGGCCTTCGCCAGACTTCGATTCCGGCTGCTTGCGCCGCCAATAGTTCCGGGTCTGAATCGGGCACTGCCGACGATGCCACCACGAGATCGACACCAGCGAGCATTTCGGGACGGTGGCCCGCCCAGGTCCTCACTCCAAGGTCGGCCAGAGTGGCCAGCTCGATTCCTCCTCGAAGATCGGAGCCGCTCACATCGAGTCCAGACTGATAGGCGAGCTTGGCGAGGGCACTCATCCCGGCCCCGGCGACACCCACCATGTGAAGTCGCGATCTGCCGTTGAGAAGGTCAACCATGGACTGCGACCATTGCTGTCGCCAGGTCGGTGGCCGCCCGCGGCCGGGCCAACGCGGCGCAGGCTCGGGCCATCGACTCTCGTTGGGTGTCGTCGACCATCAGCCGGTTGATGGTGGCAGCCAGATAGGCGATACGTTCCTCCGGCACAACTACAGCAGCACCGGCTTCGACCAGGGCAGCCGCGTTGGCACGCTGATGAGCTCCTGACCCGAAACCTCCGGGAACAAGCACAGAGGGCGTCGCCGTCACCGTCAGCTCGGCCACCGCTCCGCCGGCCCTGGCCACCATCAGGTCGGTAGCCGCGTAAAACCAATGCATCTCAGGCTCGAAGCCAATCACCCGCCAACCCTCTCGAGAGGCTGCCGTCTCGAGCAACGCTTGAGCGTGTGAGGAACCAGCGAGATGGAGAACCTGGAAAGGTTGAGGAGTGCTGGTGAGGTCGGCCACCGCCCGATTGAGGATGTTGGCGCCAAGACTCCCGCCGAACACACCCACCACCGGAATTCGTGGGTCGAGACCATATCTCTCGAAGGCCTGGGGACGGAGAGCACTCCGATCGAAGTGCGCCAGGTTGTCACGGACTGGATTGCCGACCCACTCCGCTCGCGACAATCGCTCAGTACGGCGAAAGGACCCGAACACCCTGGAGGCGCGGAAGCCCATGAGCCGATTGGCAAGGCCCGCTTCCGCGTTCTGCTCATGAATGAACAGCCGGGCCTTGCTTCTCGTCGCGGCCAGCCCGGACGGAACCGTGACGTAGCCGCCCATCCCGAGCATCACCCCGACCTGGCGGTCCCTCAGTTTTGCCGCGATCCCACGGGTTGCCCGCATGACCACCGCGGGCATAGTGAGATTCGACCACGTCAGCCGGCGCTGCAAACCGGCCAGCTCGACCCCGAAAAAAGGGAACCCTGCGTTCGGGTACACCTCTGCCTCCAGGCGACCACCTCCTACGAACAGGATTTCGTCCCTGGGTACCCCGGCCGTTACCAGCGCTTCCCCCACCGCCAGTCCAGGAAAGACGTGGCCCCCGGTGCCAGCGGCGGCTATAGCAAAACTCATCTCAAGGCCTCAGGGGGAGGCATTGGCGGTCCCGTGTTGGGCAATGTTGATCATCACCCCTACGGCCGCCAGCGACACCACCATCGCCGTCGCCCCGTAGCTGACGAAGGGCAGGACGATCCCGGTGATGGGAAGCACGCCCAGCACGCCACCGATGTTGATGAGGGCCTGAGCTGACAACCAGCCAATGATGCCCGCCGCGATCATCCTTCCGAATCGATCCGGGGCACGGGAAGCGATCAGCCACCCGGACAAGGCGAGGATCAGGCACAAACCGATCACGGCGAGTGCTCCCAGCAGTCCCGTCTCTTCGCCGATGATGGCAAAGATGAAGTCGGTATGGGCGTTGGGCAGATAATCCCAGCGGGCGCGACTCGCTCCCAGCCCGACCCCAAAGAGACCTCCCGTGCCGAGGGCGTAATAGCCTTGAATTACCTGATACCCGGTGCCCTGAGGATCGGCCCAGGGATCGATGAACCCGTCGATACGATCCATCCGGTAGCCCTCAACGATGGCGAGGAGGCCAGCCCCCACCACCGCCATCACCGCGAGGGCCACAACAAAGCGAAAGGGCGCTCTGGAAACTAGAACCACAGCCAGCCCGGCCGCGGCGATGACGATGGCGGTGCCCAGATCAGGTTGCAGAACAACCAGCAAGCCGGTGAGCCCGACACAGAACAGCACCGGGCCGAGGAAGTGTTTCCACTGGGTGAGCAGCCGTTGTTTTCGTTCGAGGAGCACGGCCATCGTCATGATCACGCTCAGCTTCGCCAACTCGGACGGTTGGAACGTGAACGGCCCCACCGGGAGCCACCGGCGCGACCCGCCTGCCTGCAGACCCACCAGCGCAACCAGGAGCAATAGACCCAGGGTGACCAGGAACAAAGGGATGGCCAGGCGGCGGTAGCGTCGGTAGTCGATTCTTGAACACAGGACCATCGCTACCAGCCCGAGTCCTAGTCCCACTAGCTGGCGTTTGAAGTAGAAGTACTGGTCCTCGGCGTCCGCCAGCCCTTCGATGGACGAGGCCGAGAGGGTGGCGCCGAGGCCCAGCACGATGAGCACGACTACGGCCACCAGGACGATCGAGACGATCCGGCCGTTGACATGTGAAGTCTCAGCCTTGCGACGGGCAGCGGCCCGGACCCGGGCAATCGAAGTCACGTTCCCTGTCATCCGGCGTCTCCTTTGATCAACGTCCTGACGGCGTCGCTGAAGGCGGTCCCACGGGCGCCGTAGGACTCGAACATGTCGAAGCTGGCACAGCCCGGAGCGAGAAGGACTGTGTCGCCGGGACGGGCCATCCGGGTGGCAAGGTCAACCGCCTCGACCATCGAGTCTGCCCTGGTCGCTCGGCCAGGTCCTGCCGCTTCGATGAGCGCCGGAGCCGACTCTCCAATCGCTAACACGTGCCGGACGTTTCCTGCCCGCGCTAGAGGCGCGATGTCGAGTCCTTTGGCCATGCCCCCGGCGATCAACACGACAGACGGGAATGAAGCGATCGACGCCAGGGCCGCGTGAGGGTTGGTGGCCTTGGAGTCGTCCACGAAGGTCACCCCACCCTTCTCTCCTATCAGGGTGCGACGGTGACGCCCCGGCCGAAAGCTGCGGCACACTTCGGCCACGGCTTCCGCCTGTGCACCGTGTTCAAATGCCGCCACTCCCGCTGCGACCAGATCCACTACCAGGGTCGGGTCGGAGGAGGTGAGGTCCGCCAGGGGCACCGTCAACCCCGGGAGCTGGAGCGTCCCGGCGCTGGGTCCGGACCCACCGGCGGGACGCTCCCTCCCTGACACCGGCCAAAGCCGAGGCGGCTGTCCCCGCCCCCTCAATGTCTTGACCAGCGGTTGCAGGCCTGGATCGTCGTTGTCAAAGATCACGAGGTCATCCTCGGTTTGATTTGCATAGAGCTTGGCTTTGGCAGCCGCATAAGCCGCATAGCTGGGATGCCAGTCGAGGTGGTCGGGCGCGAGATTCGTCAGCACGGAAGTGTGCGGGTGGAACAGCTCGGTGAATTCGAGCTGGAAGCTGGAGACTTCGACCACGAGGACATCGAAGTCTTCGCCAACCACCGACGAAAGCGGCGTCCCGATGTTTCCCACTGCCGCGGTGGTGGTTCCTGAGGCAGCCAGCATGGCGGCGGCCGCCTCCGTGACGGTCGTCTTGCCATTGGTCCCGGTGACGGCGATGACCGGAGCCTTGAGGTGTCGCCAGGCGAATTCGACTTCACTCCAGACGGGCAGGCCGTATTCCCTAGCGTCGGTGATCGGAGCCGAGCGGAGGGGGAAGCCAGGACTGGCCACAACAAGGTCGATCCCGGTGAGGACGTCAGGCTCCCAGACGCCGGTGACGGTTCCGATACCTTCACCGATCAGTTCAGTTCCCGCTCCAGGCTGACGGTCGAACACCGTGACCGTGTAACCCAGGCGCCTACCGAGACGGGCAGCTGCCGTTCCCGAGACGGCAGCGCCAAGGACAAGCAATCTCATTCGAGGATTCCTTCGACGGCGAGGAAGTCGGCGTAGAAGAGCCCGAGGCCCAGCGCCACTCCGATCCCGGTAAGAATCCAGAATCGAATCACGACCGTGGTTTCGGGCCAACCGGCCAGATCGAAGTGATAGTGGATCGGGGTCATACGGAAGACGCGGTTGCCAGTCGTCCGAAAGCTGACGACCTGGATGATGACCGACAGGGTCTCCGCCACGTAGATAGCACCGAGGACGCCGAGCAACATGTGGGTGTTGGTCAGAATCGCCATGGCCGCCAGCAGGCCGCCGATCGCCTGCGAGCCGACGTCACCCATGAAGATCTGAGCTGGAGGAGCGTTCCACCAGAGAAAGCCCAGCAGAGCTCCCAGCATGGCGGCGGCGACCACTGCCACCTCCAACGGATCCACCGAGGTGCTGTAGATGGTGGCAGCAGGCGGTGAGTATCGGAATTGCCAGAAAGCGATGATCGTGTACGCCCCGACCACCAAGGCCGCACTTCCGGCGGCGAGTCCGTCCATACCATCGGAGAGATTGACACCGTTGGCTGCGCCGGTCAGCAAGAACAAGACCCAGGCGACAAAGAGGATCCCCAGGTCGAGGCCGAGGGGCCGCACGAACGACAGCTCGGTGCTCACGCCCGCGTTGCTCGCTCCCCAGGCGAACCCGAATGCGATCAGAAGCTGAAAACCAAACTTGGCCCGTTTGTTGAGTCCCTGGCTTCGCTTGCGTGCAAACTTGATGTAGTCGTCGAGAAATCCAACGACACCCATCCCCACAAGTGCCAGCAACACCAGCCAACCACCGGCACCGAAGGGTCGCAACTCCAAGCCGAAGCCATCCGATGGCGTCCAAACTTGCAGATGAGCTAGCAGATAACCGACGGTCGCTGCCCCTACCAGCACAACCCCACCCATGGTCGGAGTGCCCTGCTTGTGGGCGTGACCGGTCACCTCCTCCTGGATGAACTGGCCTATCGCCCGGCGCCTGAGAATCCTGATGGCAACCGGCGTGACGAAGATCGAAAGGATCAGCCCGGAAGCCGCTGCGATGAGAAGCAGGATCACCGGCCTAGCTCCTTGAGGATCTCCCGAGCCACCTGACGGTCATCGAACGGTCGGACCACGCCGGCCGTCTCCTGCCCGGGTTCATGACCCTTGCCCAGGACGAGGACGATGTCACCGGCCGCCGCCGATCCCAAGGCGGCGGCAATGGCCTGGCGACGATCGGCAACACGCAGGACCGCGGGGGTCGCGACTCCGCTCATCACCTGGTCGATTATGACCTCTGGGTCTTCACTCCTCGGGTTGTCGGATGTGACCACCAGCAGATCAGCGGCAGAACCTGCCCGCCCCATGTGCGGGCGCTTGCCCTGATCACGATCACCACCTGCGCCGATGACCGCGATCACCCGACCTGCGGTCATGGAGCGGGCGCTGGCGATCACGTTGGCGATCCCGTCGGGTGTGTGGGCGTAGTCGACGATCACGCTGAAGCTGCTCCCCTCGGACACGTTCTCGAATCGACCCGGTACCGACTCGAGGCGCTGGAGGCCGGTGGCAATCTCGGCGGGATCGAACCCGATCAAGGACGCACAGGCCGCCGCTACGAGAGCGTTGGCAACGTTGAAGCGGCCGGGGAGATTGATGCGAGTTTCGACGTCACCGGCGGGAAGGTGGAGTCTGAAGCTCGTTCCCCGCGCATCTGCGCTCCAGTCGGAGGCACGCACCTCGCCCTTGCCGCCCACCAACAGGGCTCCGGGATATCGGCCGGCAAGTCGCGCACCGAATGGGTCCTCGCTCCAGACAACCCTATTCACTGCCATCTCGAACAACATCGCCTTCGATTCGAAATAGGCCTCGATAGAGCCGTGGAAATCGAGATGATCCTGGGAAAGATTGGTGAAAGCGGCCACCGCAAACGTTGTTCCGGCAACCCGGTCCAGGGTGAGGGAGTGGGAGGACACCTCACAGGCGACCAGATCGGCGCCGTGGTCAACCATGACGCGCAACAGTCGTTGAAAGTCGGTGGCTTCTGGAGTCGTGTGTGGATTCGGGATCAGATCCGGGCCAACCCGAGTCTCGATAGTCCCGATCAAGCCACAAACCCGATTCGAAGCCAGCGCGATTGACTCCAGCATATGGGTGACGGTGGTCTTGCCGTTGGTCCCGGTCACCCCGACTACCGATACTCGCCGGGATGGATCTCCATAGAGAGAAACTGCCAGGGGTGCCATGACACGTCGGGTATCGGCGACGACGATTTGGGGAACCTCGAGAGGGAGCAATCGTTCGACGACGAGACCGAGGGCCCCTGCAGCTACGGCCTCCCCGGCGAACTCATGGCCGTCGAAATGCTCACCCGAGATGGCCAGGTAGACAGATCCGGGCTGAACACGGCGGCTGTCGTGATAGGCATCGGTAACGACAACCTCTCCATCTCCGTACAACGTCCCGCTGGCCACCTCGGCCAGTTCGATCATGCGGCTACCCGGAAGTGGCATCGGGTGTCACTCCCAACCGGTGCAACGCCTGCTCCATCACCTGGGCAAACGCCGGGGCGGCTGCCAGCCCGCCGGTCCGGTATTCGAACGAAGGGCTGTCAACCACCACCGCAACTACCACTTTGGGGTCGTCGATCGGTGCCATACCGACAAAGCTGGCCATCGTGATCTCGGTGTACCGACCATCGTCACCGAGCTTGTTGGCAGTTCCTGTCTTGCCGCCCACCTGATAACCGGGGATCTGGGCGGAGATGCCGGTCCCCGCCTCCACGACCTGGCTCAAGAGCAGCCTCATCGTGGCGGCTGTCTCGACGCTCACGACGCGATGGCTCTCCGGGGTAAAGGTCTGCGGGTCCTCGGTGAGGCCGTGGGCCGAAGTCACGATGTGGGGCTGGATCCATACTCCGTCGTTGCCGATCGCGGCATAGGCCGACGCCATCTGTACGGAGGTCACGGCAACTCCGTATCCGATGGCAGCCGAAAGCGGACACACTTCGCATGACGGATCCAGGTTGATTGAACCCGACGCCTCCCCTGGATAGTCAAGCCCGGTCGGCTGGCCGAAAGCGAAGGCGTCCAAATATTGGCCCATCATGTCGGGTGGCATGAGCTGGGCCACCATGATGGTGCCGACGTTGGAGGACCGACGGAACACATCGCTGGCGGTCATGTCCTCCGTCTCATGGTTGTCAAAGTCCTCGTAACACCCGAAGATCTCGTCGTCGGTGCGGGTGCAGGCCTGCGGCCGCAGCTCGATGACGTCGGACACACCCCGTATCAACGTGTCGGGTTTGACGATTCCTTCTTCCAGGGCGGCGGCGAAAGTGATCAACTTCTGAGTCGATCCCGGTTCGTACATCCCGCGCACTGCGAAGTTGGCGAAGGGTGACCCATCACTTCCCTGGCGTATGGCTGGATCGAACACGGGAGCCCCTGCAATGGCCAGGATTCGTCCGGTTTCCACCTCCATCACGACTATCCAGCAGGCGGCCCCGCCGGTTACAGCGATGGTGGACTTGCAGGCATCCTCGGCCGAGTACTGGATCGGAAGATCGATAGTCGTGATGAGGTCATGGCCAGGAACCGCCGGCACGCTCTGGGAGGGCGCCCAGGGAATGGGCACCCCGTTCGGAGCCTGTTCGAAGGCAACCTGACCAGGCACCCCTTTGAGCAGGTCGTTGAACTCGTATTCGATCCCTTCGGCTCCGACCCCATCGACATTCACGAAACCGATGACATGCGACGAAACGGTCCCAGTGGGATACACACGCTTGGGCTCTGGGTGCGAGTAGATCCCCGGCAGGCCGTACGCGAGAATCTCAGCGGCGGTCTCGGTGTCGACCTGTCTCTTCAGGTACACGAACTGGCGGTCACTGTTGAATTGCTCAAGAAGGGCATTTGGATCACGACCGAGCAACCCGCCGATCTGCTGGGCAACGTAAACCGGTTCCGTCAGTTCCTGGGGATTGACATAGAGGCTGGAGGCCTCCACCGTCATCGCCAGTGGGTCGCCGTTGCGGTCGAAAATGTTGCCCCTCTGGGGGACCAGATCGCGATCGATTTGACGCTGCTCGACCCCCTGTTCGGCCAGATCGGGCGCCTGGATGACCTGAACGTGATAGAGCCGAACCGCCATCCCCAGCCATGCCAAGGCCAGGCCAACCCCGAGGGCGCCCAGACGCAGTTGAGCGGCTCCGAGGCGTTTGCCCGCCTTGCGGGCCGCCATCTTTAGAGCCGGCGCCGGGATCCGGAGGCAGCGGGGGCCGAAGCCGCCCGTTCCCATCCGGCCCCAGCGCAGTAGCCGATGGTCATGGTGCGTCTCCCCCACCGTCGCCGGTCGTTTCCCCGACCGGAGGCGCTGCCGCCTGCGGCTGATCGACCCCGACCGTAACGACATCAGCGGCCACGACATCAGCGGGCGCCTCGAGCATCGTGGCCGCCATGCGCCCTATCTCTGCCCACCTGGGATCGGACGAGTCGCTCCTGATGACCCCCGCGACCAAAAGCCGCTGACTCTGGTCGGGGTAAATCATCCCCATTTCCCTGGCCAGGGGGGCAACCCGGGCCGGGCTCTCCAGCCGGCCGATCTCAAGTCGCAGGAGCTGATTGGTGGCCCGGGCCTCGGCGATGTCGGCCTCAATTCTCGCCAGCTCGATGGCGGAGCGGTCAAGAGAAGTCCGGGTGGCCACCATTCCGAGAAACGCCACGATCGCAACCATCGAGAACACCACCCACGGGCCTGTTGCCGGTCGGGCCGCCTTCTTCCCGGCCACCACTCGTAGCCCGGGTCGAGCCCGCGGATGGCGAAGTGGCTGAGCGGTCATGCCGCCACCCTGGCCACGGCTCGGAGCCGGGCGGACCTCGCCCGCGGATTGCTCGCCACCTCGTCCGGGCTGGGTTTGCCGGCGCCGCGAGTCAGCAGCCGGAAACGTGGTGATACACCACATCCGCAGATAGGCAACTCCGGCGGGCAGACACAACCGGCACTGGCTGCTGCAAACTTCTGTTTGACCAGTCGATCTTCGAGGGAGTGATAGGCGATCGTCACACACCGGCCATTCACTGCCAGGAGATCGAGCGCTTGGTCAAGCCCTGCTTCGATCGCCGCCAGCTCATCATTGACGGCCATCCGCAACGCTTGAAAGGTGCGACGGGCCGGGTGTCCACGACGCCGAGGTCCTGGCACCGCGGCGCCTATCACCTCGGCCAGACTTACGGTGTCGGTCAAAGGTCGGGCCCGAACTATGGCAGCTGCGATCCGGTCGGC
>JAICND010000539.1 GCA_025929005.1 Acidimicrobiia bacterium | reverse complement strand
GAACGTGAGGAGCTGGGGGGTCACGCCCACCGCTGCCAGGCCGCGTCCGATCGGTTGGATGAACCATTGCAGGTGGGGTCGCACCCTGAGGTCGATCACCGTGCTGACAATCGTTGCAAGCACGCCAATGTAGCCGACAGAACCAGTCCAAACGGCTCTCACTATGATCGCTCGTTCCCCCCGTAGGAGGTCTTGTGGGTCCCGAGAACATCCGTAACGTGGCACTGGTCGGCCATGGCGGAAGCGGTAAGACCTCGTTGGCCGAAGCGCTGCTCTACGTCACCGGAGTCACCACCCGTCAGGGATCGGTCGATCAGGGGACCACGCTCCTCGACTTTGACCCTGAGGAACAGGATCGCAAAATCTCGTTGGGGCTGGCCGTTGCCACGGTGGAGTGGAAAGGCCACCGGATCAATGTCATCGACACGCCCGGTTACGCCGACTTCTCCGGCGATGCCCGGGTCGCATTACGAGCGGCCGACCTCGCCCTCTTTGTCGTATCAGCGGTCGATGGGGTCGAGGTCCAGACCGAAATCCTATGGAAGGTGGCGGGGGACGAGGGCATACCCCGGGCCATCTTCATCACGAAGCTTGACCGCGAGCGCGCTTCGTTCTCTCGAGTCCTGGCCCAGCTTCGCGAGAGCTTTGGCAAGCGGGTGGCACCGGTCCAGGTACCGATCGGCGAGGAAGCGAACATCACCGGACTGGTCCGGGTCGTCTCGGGCAAAGCCTTCACCTACGGACCAAACGACCGCACCGGAACCGTGTCCGACACCACCCCTCCCGAGGTCAAAGAACTGGTCGAGGAAACTCACAACTCACTGGTCGAGTCCGTAGTCGAGACCGATGACGATCTCATGGAGAAGTATTTCGAGGGTCAGGAGCCCTCACCCGAAGTGATCGTCTCCACCGTTCACCGCGGCATGCTGGAAGGCGAGATCTTTCCGGTCCTGGTTGGGGCATCGTCACGCCGTATCGGGGTCGACACCCTCTGCGAGTTTCTGATCGACTTCGCACCCAATCCTCTCGAGCGTCCCCATCCACCCGTGAGCGCGGGAGAGCCGATCACCATCCAAGAGTCGGGTCCGGCTCTCGCCTATGTCTTCAAGACTGTCAGTGATCCGTTCGTGGGCAGAATCTCCCTTTTCCGGGTCTACTCGGGATCGATTGCCCCCGATGCCGACCTGGAGATATCCCGGGGTGGGCATGCACGCATGCACAACCTCTTCTATCTGATGGGCAAAGAGCACATCGACGCCAAGACCCTCTCCGTTGGCGACATCGCGGCCGTTGCGAAGGCCGAAAACATTCACGCCGGTGACACTCTGCGCAGCGCCGGCCTCAAGCTCTCGCTCTCACCTGTTGTGTTTCCGAGCCCGGTTACCCAACTGGCCATCTTCCCCAAGAGCCAGCACGATGAAGAGAAGCTTTCAACCGCGTTGCAGAGAATGCTCGAAGAGGATCCAACCCTCCGTGTCGACCGCAATGCCGAGACGGCCGAGACCGTGCTGGCAGGTCTGGGCGATACTCACCTCGACGTCACCATCGCTCG
>JAICND010000397.1 GCA_025929005.1 Acidimicrobiia bacterium | reverse complement strand
TCCTTTTCAACAACCAGATCTACGGGCTGACCAAGGGCCAGTACTCGCCGACCTCCGAACAGGGCAAACGCACCAAGTCCACCCCGATGGGCTCGGTTGACTATCCCTTCAACCCCATCAGCCTGTCTCTCGGGGCGGAGGCGTCGTTTGTGGCCCGCACCATCGACATGGACCGAACCCACACGACTCAGATTCTTGAAGCCGCCCACCGCCACCAGGGAACTGCATTCATCGAGATCTATCAGAACTGCAATGTGTTTAACGACAAGGCGTTCCAGCAACTAACCGGCAAAGAGGAACGTCTGGTGAACAGGATCGACCTGGTTCACGGGAAGCCCATCACATTCGGGGCGACGGGCGAGAAGGCCGTGATCTTTGAGGACGGGCGTGCCCAAATCGTCGATACCAACTCAGTCGACGCCACCCGGATCCTGGTCCATGACGAAACCCGCCCCGACCCGACGGTGGCCTTTGCGCTTTCGAGACTGTCGCACGGCCCCTATGGCCCTACTCCCGTGGGCATCTTCCGCCGAGTGGCGCGTCCAATGTATGAGACCGGAATGAACCAGCAACTGCTGGACGCCCGGACGAAGCGAGGTCCCGGCGATCTGGCGACTCTGATCCGTTCAGCCGGTACCTGGGACGTCAAAGCCGAGGGGTGAGGAGCTAGCCGGGGGTTAGTTCCGTCGCATCGGTAAGGCCGAGGACCGGACGGCGTTGTCGGAGAGGATTGCACGCCGCTGCTCGCTGGGGAAAGACCGGCGTATCCTCTCGCGACGTCGTCCCGGCCGCATCAGACTCCTTCCGCGACCGACTTCACGAACCGCTTGATCGACGACCAATAACGGTCGGGCCGATCCCTCCAGGGAAAATGGCCGGCACCTTCGATCACGTCGAGACGTGCGATACCGTCCGGCAAGCCATCCATGATGGTCTCAGCGGCCCACACCGGTGTGATCGGGTCCAGCTCGCCCACGCTCACCAGCGTGGGAGCGTGGATTCGAGCCAAGTCAGAGCTGAGGTCAAACTCCAGCATCAGCTTGCCGCCGGCCACATTGAGAGCCTGATTGCGCGGGATCCTCGCCCCTTCCACCTCCCCCGGCACCCACGGCCCGAACAAAGCCCAACAGCGCGCCCAATCATCCGCCTTGACACTCCGGTCGCCGAGGTAAGTCCGGCGGACGATGTCGGCAACCTCTTCTCCGTGCCTTTCTCTAAACCCGTCGACGACCCGATCCAAGTCGAATCTGGCCATCGCAGACTGCAGAATGAGGCCTCCGGGATGGTCGGGGTGACGCGATCCGTAGCTTATAGCCACCGGTCCCCCGAACGAGTGACCGAGCACAAGCGGCTGGCTGATCTCTAGGGCTTCACAGAAGGCACGAACCAGGTCCCCCGCCCACTCGAAGGTCCAGTCTTCGACTGGCCCCCAGTCGGAGCGGCCATGTCCGGGCAGATCCAGATAGACGACCTGAGCAAGCTCGGTCAGACGGGTGAAATCAGGCTTGAAGTACGAGTGGTCAAACCCTCCCGGACCGCCGTGCAAAAGGACCACAGTTGGCCGTGTTCGCATGGTCCGCTGCTGGGGAACCAGCCCGGGACCATCGATATCGAACCAGAGGCGGATGCCCTCGACCTCGATTCTCATGGCGAGATCGTATAAAGATGACCTCGTTGGAGGCGCTGTCGAGCAACCCGGTTCAACCTCCGTTCTCAGCACTGCACAACCCATAGAAGCCGCACGCCGAGGTGCCGATATCGCTCAGTATCACATATGAGCACTTTCGCTCGGACATTGGTGACCTCGAGCGCATTGACCCGCGGATCAACTATTGAAGCTAGAACTAGGTCCTCATGGCTGTGTATGTGATCGATGCTCATGCTGCTATTGAATTGGCTCGAAGAGGGTTTTCGGGATCTGATGAGTGGGAGTTGTTCGCGCCGACTCTCCTGCGGTCACAAGTGCTGGCGATTCTTCGTTCTGAGGTCGTAACCGGCGCGGATCCGGAGGAGGTCCTCGACCTCGCTGAACGAGCGTGTCGATTGCCCCGCAGGCTCTTGGGAGACGCCGTGTTGCGTCGGAATGCGTGGACGATCGCGACGGAGCAGGGGTGGTCCGAAACCTACGACGCCGAATACATCGCGCTGACACGATTGCACGGTGTGGCTCTCATCGCTGGGAGCGACTCTCTGCGGGAGAGGGCTGAGGGCATCGTCCAAACAGAGACGGTGGACTACTTGCTCAACGTGAGTTGAAACCGGAATCACGCCGATGTCCTAGAGGCTGAGAGACTGCACGCCGACGTGCCGTTATAGGACAGTCGTCGAAAGGGCGTTATGGCGCATAGCGGGCGATGAGCTCCGAGGTGCCGATCTCGCTCGGTTTCCGCATGTGGGCGTTATCGCTCGGTAACTCGTGATCTCCCCACGCCTCGAGGTGACCGTGTAGAAAGGGGTCTTCGTCTAGCCAGGAGGTACTCGCCTGGAAATCCCGTCAGTAGAACGGTTCTATGAGTGGCTTGAACCGGAACAGTTGGCCG
>JAICND010000168.1 GCA_025929005.1 Acidimicrobiia bacterium | reverse complement strand
GGGCGAGGCCGGCAGAGGTTGGGGTATCCCGATGGCAACGGACATCGCATTTGCGGTGGGGGTGATGTCGCTGCTTGGGCGTCGGGCCCCTGATGGGGCGAAGCTTTTCCTCCTGACCCTGGCCATCGCTGACGACATCGGCGCCATCGCAGTGATCGCCCTCTTCTATACCGACGGCCTCCACGGGGCCTGGCTTGGTGCCGCTGTCGTTGGCCTGCTGGCAGTGTGGGCCGCCCAGCGAAGCGGGATCCGGTCGATGACGTTTTATGTTCCGGCGGCTCTGTTTGTCTGGCTAGCGACCTTCGAGTCGGGAGTCCATGCCACCCTCGCCGGTGTCGCCCTCGGGCTCTTGACTCCAGCCAGGCCGCGCCATCCCCTAGAGGTGGTTCACAAGGCCGGGCGCGAACTCATCGCTCGGCTCGAATCCGAAGACGATGACGTGATCGAACGAGAACGGGCCGACCATCAACTCCTCGCGCTCTCCGAACTCTCCAGGGAGGCAGTGGCTCCTTTGGCCCGCATCGAACATCGGCTGGGCTTATGGGCTTCCTATTTCGTGGTGCCGCTATTCGCCTTGGCGAACGCAGGGATCAACTTCGTTGACACCGACATCGGATCGGCCCTCATCAGCCCGGTGGGACTCGGGGTTGCTCTCGGGCTCGTGATCGGCAAGCTGGTCGGCGTGGCTTTGTTCACGATGACGGCCGTCAGGCTCGGATGGGGCCGCATGCCGTCCGGAATGAACACACGCCACTTGGTCGGCGTGAGCATCCTTGCCGGCATCGGCTTCACGGTTGCCTTGTTCATCGTCGGCTTGGCCTTCGTTGACGAGGGTCTGATAGCGGACGCCAAGGTCGGGATCTTCGCCGCCTCGGTGGTCGCCGGTATCGGTGGCTATTTGGTCTTGCGTTCGACCCGACCCGCCACGTGACCGTTCCCGAGACAATTCTGTGCGTCGACTGCGACGGCATCGCCCATCTTCTGACGAGCTGGGCGGCCGACACGCCACCGGAGCCGGGAAGTGTCTTGTCGTATCTCTGCGCTTCGTGTTGGGAGCGCTTCGATTTGGTTTGGGAGGACCAGATTGACGACGACTAGTCCATCCGACTCGGTGGCGGTCAGGCAGCCGGGCGAACGCTCTGCGACGGCGGTGCCGTGGCTAGTTGTTCGCCCCAGTGGATCAAGGTGCGGCCGAGCCGTTCCTTGATCGACAGCTGTGGTTCGACGATATGGCGAGCTTCGAGCTCGATGGTGATGGCGATCTCACGGGCTTCTGCGAAGCCAAAGAGGAGCGGGGTCATGGTTTGGTCTCTTTCGTAAGTGGCTTGAGGTAGTGATCGAGAAGCGAATCGCGATCGGGGATGGAGTCGAGTCGTAGCGAATAGGTCGGTGATTGGTCTTGATCCATCTCGACTCGCACGAGTCCTGCCGCACGCAATACACCGATGTGATGGAAGACCGTCGACTTGGCCATGGCCATGAATTCGGTGAGCTCGGCCAGAGAGGCTGGGGAATCGGAGAGACGGCGCAGCAACCGGAGTCGCTTGTCGTCGCCGAGGGCCCGATACGTGGCAACCAGCCAGCTGGGAGGCGCTTCGGGATCGGAGTTGATAGCTTCCTCCGAAACCGGGCAGCACACCAGCAGGGCGTCGTCGTGATCGGTGATCAGGGTCCAGGGCCGCAGTGAGACCGAAGGAATGATCACTATCCGCCCAACGCCGGGTGGCACCTCGAAAGAGATTCCGTTGGTGACCTTTTCGATCAAGTCTTTGGGGTTGGTCGAGTTGGCAACGGCGATCCGCTTATCTACCGCGTCCCGCTCGAGGGCAGCAGCCCACTCGGCTTCAAAAGGACGGAAGGCCTCTTCGCGAACAGTCTGGAGGACCTCCACCAAGCCCATGGCAACCTCGGCCGCCGGAAGAAGAAATGAACTGCGGAGCGCAGCCTTCAGTTCGGGCTCTTTGTGGGAAAGCTTTTCGCTCTCGAGCATCTTGTCGACCGCTGCCTCGTCACCGGCAACTGCTGCAGCCACCGTGGCAGGATCGAGGTCGCAGAAATGCTCCTCCATCAACTGTGACCGGAGCCAGACCGGATCCTGGTTTGCGAGCCAGGTGAGGACGTTGTCGAGGTCGTGTGGCTGCGGAGAACGGGCGACCACCCCGAGCAGGGCTGTCCACATCACGCCGTGCGGCGAAACGCGTTCAGCCAACTCGCGGGTTCGATCTGACAGTGAGGTTCGAAACTCATCGAACCACTTCTCGCCAAGCGCATGAGCCGAAGCCTTGTCGTCCGCACCGAGCGATGCCCAGAGTGTCAACAGAAGGTCATAAGTGACAGACGGATCAACGGTCGTCTGCAAACGCCGTGCTCGAGAGGAGAGGTTGTGAAGCTGGGTGCGTTCTGTTTCCATGGTTTCCAATGTCTCTGTTCATCCGTGCGAAAAAACTCGCACGGGGACAATATATCGAATAACCCCGCGGCTGTCAAGCCGATAAATTTGGCCGATACCTTGGCTACCTGCATGGCAATTGACGTCGGGTATTTCGGGCCGGATTCCATCTCCTGGCAAGTCAATAGGGAGATGACTGTGTTGTTTGGAGGTGCCCGAGCCCTGCTGATGCATGCGGCCCATCCCTTGGTGGCGGCGGGCGCCCGCCAGACTTCCATGTATCAACGGGATCCTTGGGCTCGATTGATCCGGACCCTGCAACTGCAGTCGACAATGACCTTTGGAACCAAAGCTGAGGCTGACGAAGCCGCCGGGCGGATCAACCGACTCCACTTCAAGGTCAAGGGAGTCGATCCCGTCACCAGGGAGAGATATGACGCGGTCGACCCCGACCTCCTGCTTTGGGTTCACGCCTGTCTGGAGGTTTCCTCGGTCTACTTTTTCGAGCGGACCGTCCGGCGGCTGACGGACGATGAGCGAGATCGGTATCACCATGAGAACCTGCTGGCCGCCGATCTGATGCTCCTCCCCCGTACGAAAGTGCCCGCCAGCTATCAGGCACTCGACGACTACGTCACCCGGGTGGTCAGCTCGGATCGGCTGGTGATGACAGACGTGGCCACCAACGTGGCCGAGATCATCCGCCAGGGACCGGTGCCGGCCATCATCAAGCCGCTGTGGGGGTTCATCAGGTTCGCCGCCTTTGGGACCCTTCCGCCAAAATTGCGCTATCTCTACGGGGTCACCTGGACGCCCGGTCGTCAGCGCTGGCTCGATCTCAACCTGAGGATGTTGGGGCGGATTCGCCCGTTGCTACCAGAACGCTTTCGCCTCATTTACCCGGCTCGGAAAGCCAAGCAGCGCCTGGCAGAGCTTCGAGCTACCTCAGAAACCGGCTGAAAAACGCTTCGATCCGGAGCCAGGCATCTTCGGCATCGTCGCGGCGGAAGCCACCCGACATCAGCGGACGACTCAAGGCCATCAGGACCCGATGATCGCCAGACTGGTTCATGAACGAGTGCCCCGCGCCGGGATAGAGCCGCACGTCGTGTTCTACCCCTGCTGCCGCCAGGCCAGCACTGGCCTTGGCCGCTTCCTTGCCAAAAATCCGATCGCGCCCTCCGTAAGAGGCGACGACCGGACACGAACGGGCTAGGCGATCCACACTGGGTGTCTTGGCGTAATTGGGAGCTACGACGTCCACCACGGGTTTGCACCCAAGGAGAAAAGCCACGCTGCCACCGATGCAAAAGCCGATCATCCCGACCTTCCCCGTGCAATCAGCGCGATCGGTCAGCCACTCGACCACCGTTTCCACCCGATCGACCGATTCGCCGCCGCCTCTCTGAACGTCTCCAAAAAGCCTGGCGAGACAGCGGATGCGGCCGTTGGCCAACAGGTCAGGAGCCACGGCCAGGTACCCCATCTGGGCGACCCGATCAGTGATTCGACGGATGTCGTCATTCAGGCCAAACGCCTCGTGCAGCACCACCACCCCGGCCCACGGGCCGGGTTGGTCCGGCATGGCCAGGTAGCCCGGGAGGGGATCACCCGGCACATACATGGTGAGATCCCCGCCCATGGCATGACCGTAACGATTCTCCAGCCAGAATGAGGGACGATGCCGGTATGAGCACCTACGACGCGATCGTCATAGGAGCTGGCCCCAATGGGCTCGCCGCCGCAGTCGAACTCGCCCGAGCAGGCCGATCCGTCAAGGTTATCGAGGGGCGCGACACCGTCGGTGGTGGTGCCCGGACCATGGAGCTGACCCTCCCCGGCTTTCGCCACGACGTTTGTTCGTCTGTGCACCCCCTGGGGATCGGGTCACCCTTGTTCCGAGAACTTCCGCTGGAGGAGCACGGTCTGCAGTGGGTCCACCCCGTGGTCCCGTTTGCCCATCCCATCAGTCCTCGGGAAGCGGTGCTGGTCCATCGTTCGATCTCGGCAACGGCGGCCGAGCTTGGTGGCACCGACGGCCAGGAGTACGAACACCGCCTTCGTCCCCTTCTCAGGCGCTGGGATCAGATCGAACCACACATCCTGGGACCAATCCTCCGCATGCCCAAGCACCCTGCTGCGATGGCGAGGTTCGGAATGGTCGGCGTCTTTCCCGCTCGCACCCTGATCAACGCGTTCAACAGCGAGCTGGGCAGAGCTCTCATGGCTGGTGCCGCCGCTCACGCCTTCATCCCTTTCAGCAAGCTCCTGGGGGCTTCGTTCGGTTTGCTCTATCCGCTCACTGCCCATCGTCATGG